>NZ_DEPM01000240.1:1706-13553 GCF_002358775.1 Martelella sp. UBA3392 | reverse complement strand
CCCTCACTGCCCCTTTCGGGGCATCTCTCCCGCCAGCGGGAGAGAGTATTGGGAGCAAGGTTCGGGTCCCAAGTTCAATCGCTGGCGCCATTTGCCGGGCCGGCGCGATTATTCTCCAAGCGCGATGCCTTCGCGTCTCGGGTCAGCGCCGCCGTGAAGCATGCCATCCTTGATAGCGATCGCCTGAAGGCCCGAGGTCTGCGGGCCGAGCTTCACCTTGAACCCCATCGCCTCCAGCGGCGCTGCCATCTCTTCCGCGTCCGTTCCTTCTTCGATGTCATAAGTGCCGAAGCGGTTCAGAAGATGCGGCATGGCGACGGCCTCCTGCACGTTCATGTCCCAGTCGAGATAGGCGATCACCGCTTGCGCCACATAGCCGATGATCGAACTGCCGCCCGGCGAGCCGATGACCAAAACCGGCTTGCCGTCCTTCATGACGATGGTCGGCGCCATGGACGAGCGCGGCCGCTTGCCGGGTTCGACGCGGTTCGCGATCGGATAGCCGGCCTCGTCATGGGTGGCGAAGGAGAAGTCGGTGAGTTCGTTGTTCAGCAGAAAGCCCGATCTGGTCATCAGCCGGCTGCCGAAGCCGTTCTCGATGGTGGAGGTCATCGAAAGCGCATTGCCATCGGCATCAACGATGACGATCTGGGTGGTGGAGGGCAGTTCGATCGCCGTCCCGTCGCCGTAGCGGATCATGGCATGGTCCCAGGCGGGAAGGCCGGGCTCCACCGTCTCCAACGCGTGGTCGCCATCGAGCAGTTTCGCGCGCATCCTCAGATAGTCCGGCGCGACGAGGCCCTCAAGCGGCATCGGCACGAAATCGGTATCGGCCATGTAGCGGCCGCGATCGGCGAAGGCGAGTCGCGAGGCATCGCCGATCAGCCGCCAGCTTTCCGGGTTGTCCGGTCCGAGCGCGGCGAGGTTCTTCTCGGCGGTAAGCCCGAGGATCTGGCCGACGGTGAGCGCGCCGGAGGAGGGCGGCCCCATGCCGCAGACGTCATAGCCGTGATAGGCCACGCACACCGGATCGCGTTCGATCACCCGATAGGCGGCGAGGTCTTCCAGACCGAGCAGGCCCGGATTGCCTTCGGCGTTCCGAACGGTGTCGACAATGTCGGTGGCGATTTCCCCGGAATAGAATGCCTCGGCTCCATCGGCCGCGAGTGCCGTCAGCGTCTGAGCGTAGGCCGGATTCTTCAGAAGATCGCCGTCGGCAAGCGGCTCGCCGCCGGGCAGAAAATAGTCGGCGGTGGTGGTGAACCGGCCAAGCCGATCGCTGTCTTCGGCGATCTGTCCGGCAAGACGGGGCGAAACGGCAAAGCCATCCGAGGCCAGCGCGATCGCATCATCGAACAGGCCCTGCCATTCGAGCTTGCCCCAGCGCTCATGCGCCGCATCCATCAGCATCGGCGTGCCGGGCGTGCCGACCGAGCGGCCGCCGACCACGGCATCGTAAAACTGAAGCGGTTCGCCATTGTCGTCGAGAAACAGTTTCGGGGTTGCCGCGCGCGGCGCGGTCTCGCGGCCGTCCAGCGTCTTCAGCCGGTTTTCCGCGGCATCGTACCAGACCAGAAACGCCCCGCCGCCCATGCCGGAGGATTGCGGCTCGACGAGGCCCAGAACCGCCTGCACCGCCACCATGGCGTCGGCGGCGCTGCCGCCCTCGGCCAGCACGCGCGCGCCGGCTTCCACGGCAAGCGGATTGGCGGCGGCGACCATCCATTTCTCGGCCTCGACGGGCCGGCCCTCGGCCTTGGCGGCAAGGGCGGCTTCGACCTCGGGCGAGGCGGCGGAAAAGCCGGCCTCCGTCGTGCCGATTTCCGGGGCAACCGAGTCTGCGGCCTGCTGGGCCGCGGCTGGAACGGAAAGCAACGCCACGAAAGCGCTCCCCGCGATCAATCTCATCATGTCCCCTGTCTCCTTTTTATGCGCTTGATGCGCGCGAGCTTGAGCAGAGTGCGCCAGAAATATCCCGGCGCGTCAAGGAAAGGCCGCTGCAAACCGGGAACTTATGGGGCCGCTCGACTGTTATGAAGACGATAGTGCTCCAGAGGTTTTCCTCCATGTCCTCCAAAATCGCGATCATCGGCTCCGGCCCCACCGGGATATACACGCTCAAGGGGCTGATCGGCGAGCATGCGCCGCTCGAGATCACGATTTTCGAGCGCGAGGACATGCCGGGCAAGGGCATGCCATACCAGCCGCACATCAATGACCGGGCGATGCTCTCCAATATCGCCAGTATCGAAATTCCGCCGATCTGCGAAAGCCTGACCGCGTGGCTGCGCCGCCAGAGCGACGCGGCGTTGCAGGAATTCGGCATCGCCCGCGAGGCCATTGCCGAACGCACCTTTTATACCCGCGTGGTGCTCGGCGAATATCTCCAGGCGCAGTTCTTCGGGCTCGTTCAGCAGGGGCGTGAAAACGGCCACCGGATCGCGGTCAGGGCCGCGCATCGCGTGTCCGACATCGCGCTGATGCGCGACGGTATCGAACTGACGGTGGAAACGCCGGCCGGCGACTACGAAAAAGCGGTGTTCGATCATGTGGTTCTGGCAACGGGCCATGACTGGCCGGAGGTGACAGAAACCCGTGCCGGTTACTTCGTCTCACCCTGGCCCGCGCCGGCCCTGAAGTCGATCCCGCCCTCAAAGGTCGGCATACTTGGCACCTCGCTCAGCGGCATCGACGCGCTGATCACGGTCGCGACCGCCCATGGCGGGTTTCTGCTCGATGACCACGGCGATCTGCAATACCAGCCGCATGCCGATACGGAAGGTTTCCGGGCGACGATGATGTCGCGCAAGGGCATTCTGCCGGAGGCTGATTTCTATTGCGAAATTCCCTATCGCCCGCTGGTCTTCTGCACCGAGGAGGCGATCGAACGGCTGATTGCCACCCATGAACACGGGCTGCTCGACGCCATTTTCGCGCTTTTCCGGCAGGAACTGGCGCTGGCCGATCCCGATTACGCCGCCCGCATCGGGCTCTCCATGCTGTCGGTCGAGACGCTGGCGCCGGCCTATTTCAGAGAACGTCAGTCCGCTGATCCGTTTGCGTTTGCCGCGCGCAATCTCGCCGAGGCGGAGATGAACCAGAAGCGCCAGTATACCGTGGAGTGGCGCTACGCGATCCTGCGCATGCACGAAGTGATCGCTTGCGCGATCCCGCATCTGGACGCCGCCGACCTCGAACGGTTTCACAAGCATTTCAAGACCGTGTTCGTCGACGACTATGCCACGGTGCCGCATGATTCGATCCGCCGGCTGCTGGCGTTGCACCGCGCCGGAAAGCTCGCGGTCAAAGCCATCGGCGACGATGCCGAGATCGACAATGAGTGCGTTCAGCGCGGCGCTGTCGTGCGTTTCGACGGGCAGGAACTGCGCTTCGACGCCTTCATCGACGCCACCGGACAGAGTTCGCTTTCGGCCCGCGATCTGCCGTTTTCGACGCTGGTCGGGCAGGGTGTGGTCAGTCCGGCCTCGACGCGGGGAAGTCTTATGGCCGACGGGATGGTGCGCACCGGCGGCGTCGATCTCGATGCGGCCTTCCGGCCGATCTTCAACGAAAACCTTTCCCGCAACCTCTATTGCGGCTCGATCTCCTTCCTGCTGCACAAGCTCCCCTTCGTGCAGGGAATCACGTCCGCGCGCGACATCGGCGACGTGATTTCAGCCGCGATTCTCGAAAGCGAGGCCGAAGGCGCGCTGACGGCCGCCTGAAGGGCTCAGGCGGCGCGGCTGGCGATATCGCCGGTGGCGATGAAGCCGGGCTCCTCGATCGTGCAGTAGATGCCGAAATTGCGCCGGTTGTGACGCAGGAGCGAGCGCAGGATATCGGCGTTCTCGGAAATGTCCGGCTGCGGCGCGATCGTCATGCCGCAGCGGCGGGTTTCCTCGAAGGCAATGATCATCGCCGCGCCGAGCTGCAGCCGCTGCGTCAGCCATTCCTTTTCCGGAAAACCGACGAGACCCGGCGTCTTCAGCACCACATTGGGGCGAAAGCGTCGGCTTGAAACCTCGTCTGCACCCGCCAACGTCGCGAGATGCCGTAGCGCATCGGTGGTCACCAGGTGGATCGGCGAGGGGAGATAGCGGTTGACGGCAACCGGGCCGGAATCATTGGCATTTCGGGCGTAGGGGCGCACATCGACGGCGAAGCCGAAGTGATTGGCGAGCCTTTCCGCAAGTCCCGCGTCGTCCACGCCCGTCCATCCGCCATCGGGAAAGCCAATCTCTGGTCGGTTGTCCTCGCCAAGTCGGGCGCCGAGGAACAGCGCCGGCCGCCAGCGCAATTCCTTTTCCGGTGCTGCGGGCGCGCCGGTTTCGGCATCGCAGATGCACCAGGCGCGATCGAAGGCAACGCCGTCGCTGCCGAGCACGGCGGAGGTCAATCGCTCCCCGCCCAGCGAACTGACGGGATAGCGCCAGATTTCAATGATTTCGCCGACCGGCTCCATTCCGACCTCCTGACCATATTCCGGAATCTGATCGATTCCGATCGGTTCGTCCATGCCTTAAATCTTCAGCGCCCGCTTTACCGCCGCATCGATCAGTTCGATCCCGCGCGGTATATCGGACGAATCGATCGAGCCGTAGCCGAGCCGGAACAGCGGACAGGGCTCCGGCGGGTTTTCGAAGAACACAGCGCCGGGCTCGATCAGCACGCCGTCCGCCTTCAGCTCCTCGGCGAGCCTTGCGCTGTCGAGCCCGTCAGGACCTCTGAGACATACGCTCGCGCCGCCGGCCACCGCCGCGCTTTCAAGCGTCAGGCAGCTTTTCGCCAGCGCCTGATCCAGCACCGCGCGCCGCTTCACCATCGCGCCACGCAGCCGCACGATGTGGGCGTCATAATGGCCGAGCGCCAGAAAATAGGCGGTGATGCGCTGCAGGTGGCCGGGCGGGTGGCGCAACAGCATGGTCCTCAGCTCGCGCGCCTTGGCGATCAGCGGGGCGGGGGCCACGAGATAGCCGATCCTGAGACCCGGAAACAGCGATTTCGAGAAACTGCCGATATAGAGAACGCGGCCCTCAGTATCGAGCGATTTCAGCGCCGGGGCGGAGGGGCCGAGATAGGACATCTCGAAATCGTAATCATCCTCGACGATCACGAAATCCTGGGCGGATGCGCGGTTCAGCAACTCCTGGCGGCGACCGAGCGGCATGGTCGAGCCGGTGGGGATGTGATGGCTGGGCGTGATCATCACCAGTCGCGTATCGTCCGGCAGCGTTTCCGGGTTCAGCCCCAACCCGTCGACAGGCAGGAAGGTGACCGGGCTTTGCGAGCGGCGCAGCGTCTCGGCGATGTCGGGATAGCCCGGCTCCTCGGTGACGGCCGGCCGGTCGGCGCGGCACAGAAGCTCCACCGCGATATAGAGCGCGTTTTGCGCGCCGAGCGTGACCAGCACCTCATCCGGCCGGGCATGGATGCCGCGCCGGGGCAATGTGTTGGAGCAGATATAGTCGATCAGCAGCGGATCGTCGCTGCCGTAGCGATCGGTGGAAAGATCGCCGAAATCGCGGCTGCCGAGCGCACGGCGGGCGCAATCGCGCCAGGCGTAGTGATCGAAAAGCCGTGGGTCGGGCTGGCCGTAGATGAAGGGATAGCGATAGCTGCGCCAGTCGGCGGGCTTGCGGATCACCCGCCGCGGCGGCGGATGGCCTGCAAGCCACTGCGACCAGTCAAGCGATGTGTCGCCCGCCGTCGCGCCAGCGACCTTCAATCCGCGATGAGGCGCGGTGGAGGCGACCGCGACGCCGGAGCGCGGCAGGGTTTCGAGATAACCCTGGCCGACAAGCTCCTGATAGACCAGCGTCACCGTCATGCGCGACAGGCTCAGCGCTTCGGCAAGTTTGCGGCTTGACGGCAGGCGGGTGCCGGGCCGCGCGCCGCTTTCCAGGATGGCGCGCACCAAGGCCGCCGCCAGCCGGCCCTGTAGGGTCGGCGCGTCGGCGGCGCGCAGGAAAATGCTCTCGGCTGCGATTGTACTTTTCATCTGGACCTAACGAAGCTCCTATCTGGACATATCGCGGAACCGTGCTTGCTGCAATCTTGACGGCCGTCAAGCGACCGCGATCTCAATCAAGCGGCGTAGCAATCCAAAAGTAGGGGACTACACATGACCATTCTCACCCGTTTTGTGACCGGCGCCGTGGCCGCGCTCGCGCTGAGCCTGCCGGCTGGCGCCACCGAATACCGCATCGCGGTCGGCGACGGCGCGGGCGGCACCCAGGAAGCGCTCGGCCTCGCGTTTATCGAAGCTCTGGAGCAGGAATCCGGCGGCGAAATGACCGGCAAGCTGTTCCTGAACGGCCAACTCGGCGACGAGCAGGACACCGTGACGGCGGCCGCCACCGGCACGCTCGATTTCTCGATCCTCGCGATCAACAACATCACCCCGTTTTCACCGTCCGTCGGCACGCTGACGCTGCCTTACGTGATCCTCAGCCAGGAAGACGCCGAACAGCTCACCCAGGGCGAGATCGGCCAGCAGATGATCGAGCAGACCATCGAGGATGCCGGCGTGCGCATCATCGGCTGGGCCTATTCCGGCTTCCGGGTGCTGACCAACTCCAAGCGGCCGGTCTCCACCGTGGACGATCTGCAGGGCCTGGTGATCCGCGTTCCCAAGAACGAGATCATGATCGAGACCTACAAGAGCTGGGGCGTGAACCCGACGCCGATGGCCTGGGGCGAAACCTTCGCAGCCCTTCAGCAGAAGGTCGTCGACGGCCAGGACAACCCCTACATGACCGTCTATGCGATGAAGTTCGACGAGGTGCAGAAATATATCACCAACCTGCACTACATCTTCTCGATCGAACCGCTGATCATCTCCGAAGCGCTGTTTGAAAGCCTGTCTGAGGAAGAGCAGCAGCAGGTGCTGGCCGCGGGCGAAGCCGCGACCAAGGCCTCGTCGGAATTCCTGCGGGCGGAAGAGTCCAAGATCAAGGAGGAGCTTGTCAGCCGCGGCATGGAGATCACCGATCCGGCCAATGACGAGCAGGAGTTCATCGACCTCGCCACCACGGCCGTCTGGCCGAAATTCTACGACCAGATCGGCGGCAAGGCCGTGCTGGACAACGTGCTGACCTCGCTCGGCCGCGAACCGGCGAAGTAATGGGTGAGGGGCGCTGACTCCAACGGTTGCGCTCCGCCCGTCCTCTCTCTCATGCGTCACCCTCGGGCTTGACCCGAGGGTCCAGGCAGCCTGTCCGTGTCGCCTGGATGCTCGGGTCAAGCCCGAGCATGACTCGAGAGGAGGAGGGGGCAGGCCGAAAACCGACAGGCTCGCGCCCCTCCCGCCATCGCTGTCCACGCCAATCCTCCCGAGGTTGCCATGTCCGCATTCTGGTCATTTGTCGACAAGTTCGAAAGCCATGTCTGCCGTGTGCTGCTGGCCGTGTTCGTGACGCTTCTGTTCGTGCAGATCGTCGCCCGCCAGTTGTTCGGTTTCTCGATCACCTGGATCGAGGAGCTTTCGGTCATCCTGTTCGTCTGGTTCGCCTATTTCGGCGCGTCCTATGCCGCGCGGATTGCCGCGCATAACCGCGTCACCTTCCAGCTTAACGCGATGTCGCGCAAGAAGGCCCGTATCATCGAGGCGATCGGCGATGCGTTCTGGATCGCCTTCAACATCGTTTTCATAATCGAATCAATCGATTTCATCGGCCGCCTGAAACCATTTGTGAAGGCCCAGACACTTGGCTGGGAGATGCGCTACATCTATCTGGCGCTGCCGATCGCGTTCACGCTGATGACGATCCGCATCCTGCAGGTCAACTACATGAAACTGGTCATGGGCATCGACCCGGCCGATCCGGACAAGGCGAGCGTCGAGGCCGCGATGGAATTCGCCGCTGACGAACAGCGCGCCTATGAGCGGAGGCACCCCTGATGGACAGCCTGCTGATTGAAATCCTGTTCGGCTCGTTCTTCGGCCTTTTGATCCTCGGCGCGCCGATCACGGTGGCGCTCGGCGTCGCCTCGCTGATCGCCATGCTCTATCTCGGCGACAACCCGATCAAGATGGTGCAGATGGCATGGTCTTCGGTTGGTTCCTTCCCGCTGATGGCGCTGCCCGCCTTCATTCTGGCCGGCGCGCTGATGGAGGCCGCCGGTCTCTCGCGCAGGCTGATCGCCTTCGCGGAAAGCCTTGCCGGTCCGTTCACCGGCGGGCTGGGGGCGGCCACCGTCATGGCCTGCCTGTTCTTCGGCGCGATCTCGGGTTCCGGTCCGGCAACGACGGCCGCCGTTGGCATGCTGATGATCCCGGCCATGGCGCGCCAGGGCTATGGCCCCGGCTATGCGGCTTCGGTCACGGCTGCGGCGGGCGGTCTCGGCATCATCATTCCGCCCTCGATCCCGATGGTGATCTTCGGCATTTCGGCGATGGGCATGCAGCCGCCGCCGGAAGCGATCGAAGCGCATGGCGTGTTCCAGTCGGTGTCGATCTCCAAACTGTTCATCGCCGGCGTCCTGCCGGGCGTGGTGATGGCGGGCGGTCTTTTGACCATGAACTATATCCGCTGCCGGATACGCGGCTTCCATGGATCCGACGAGCCGTTCTCGCTGCGGCGCGTTGCCAGTGCGGGCTATCACGGCTTCTGGGCGCTGCTCGCCCCGGTCGTCATCCTCGGCGGCATCTATTCGGGCTATTTCACGCCGACCGAGGCCGCGATCGTCGCGATCTTCTACACGCTGTTCGTCGGCGCGGTGATCTATCGCGAACTCGATGTCCGGCAGGTGATCAAGGCGCTGGACACCACCACATGGCTTGCGGGCCGCGTGTTGCTGGTGCTGTTCGCGGCGACGATCTTCGGCCGGATTCTGGTCGAAAACGACGTGCCGGGCGTGATTGCCGGCGGCATCCTGTCGCTGACCGACAATCTTTATGTGATCTGGGCCATGGTTATCGGTCTGCTGCTGATCATCGGCATGTTCATGGAGACGCTGGCGGCGATCATGATCCTGGTGCCGGTCATGCTGCCGGTCGCCTACATGATGGGCATCGACCCGGTCCATTTCGGCATCGTGATGATCTGCACACTGTCTGTCGGCTTCCAGACCCCGCCGCTTGGCGAGAACCTGTTCATCGCATCCGGCATTTCCGGGATTTCGATCGAGCGGATCAGCCTGCGCGCAATTCCGTTCGCGATCGCCTCGGTCATCGCAATCTTCATCATCGCCAGCTTCCCGGCAATCTCTCTCTGGTTGCCGCGAATGATGGGCTACTAGGGCAAGGAAAACTCCCATGACTGCACACATTAAAAAACTCTCCGCAGACGACCTGAAGGCCACCTTCGACGCCTTCAACCGCCACGACATCGATGGTGTGATGACCCATTTCGCCGATGACTGCGTGTTTTTCACCGTCGCCGGCGACCATGAATACGGCAACCGGATCGAGGGCAAGGAGGCGATCGCCAAGGCCTTCGTCGGCGTCTGGACCGCGATGCCGGACGTTCAATGGGCCGATCACAGCCATTTCCTGTCGGAGGACGGAACCCGCGGCGTAAGCCAGTGGACCTTCCGCGCCACCAATCCCGACGGCACCCGCACCGAGGTTCAGGGCGTTGACCTGTTCCGGATCCGGGACGGCCGGATTGTCGAAAAGCAGGCGATCCGCAAACAGCGGCCTGCGATACCAGCCAAGTGATGTGAGACGATCATGCAGGTCAATGCAAAACGCCTGGGATCGAAGCCCTTCGATCCGCATTATGATCCCCTGACCGACCGCACGCTCGGCCCGGGCAGCGACTACGCGCCGACCTACTGGATCGGCACGGCCGGCGAGACGCCCGAGGATGACGGCCCCGTGATCTCCGACATGGATGTCGACGCGGTGGTGATCGGCTCCGGCTATACCGGGCTTTCGACCGCGATCCACCTTGCCAAGATGCATGGCATCAAGGCGACGGTGCTGGAGGCGAACGGCGTTGCCTATGGCTGCTCCACCCGCAATGGCGGGCAGGCGCAGATCAGCGCCGGCCGGCTGAAGCGCAGCCAGTGGATCGAGCGCTGGGACCTTCCGACCGCGCGCGCGCTGCACGACGAGATGGTTGAGGCCTTCGACCTGTTTCGCGGGCTTGTGCGCGACCACGCGATCGCCTGCGAGCCGCAGGATGGCGGGCATTACTACATCGCCCACAAGGCATCCGCGATGCCGTCGCTGGAGGCGGAGACGCGGCTTCTGAACGACAAGTTCGGCTATGGCGCGCGGATGCTGACGCGCGAGGAACTGCATGAAACCGTCGCCCGCGACATGGAGGCCCATGGCGCGATGTGGGAGCCGGACGGCACCGGCATCCACGCCGCCAAGCTCGCCTTCGGCTATCTGCGGGTTGCCCGCGAACTCGGCGCGAAGGTGCATACCGACAGCCCGGTTCAGAGCTGGGAATACAAGGACGGCGTCCACTATCTGAAAACGCCGCGCGGCACGGTGCGGACGAAGCGCGTGGCGGTCGCCACGGCCGCCTATGCGCCGCGCGGTCTGCATCCCAGGGTGAAGGACCGGCTGCTGCCGATCATGTCGAACAGCGTCGTCACCCGCGTTCTGACCGAGGACGAGTTGCAATCCGTCGGCATCAGGAAGCTCTCGCCGCTGACCGACACCCGTACGCTGCGCAATTACTACCGCCTGCTGCCCGACAACCGGCTGCAGATCGGCTCGCGCGCGGCGATCACCGGGCGCGATGCCTCCAACCCGGCGCATCTCAAGGGGCTCTGCGATGCCGTGGCGCGCAAGTTCCCGGCGCTCGCGGGCGTCGAACTCGACTATAGCTGGTGGGGCTGGGTCGATGTCTCCCACGACATGATGCCGCGCATCACCGGCATGCCGGATCTGCCCGGCGCCTATTATTCGCTCGGCTATGGCGGCAACGGGGTGATGTATTCGGCCATGGCCGGCCGCCGCATGGCGCAGCTTGTCGCTGGCGAGCCGATCCCCGACCTGCCGATCTACGGCAATGAACTGAAACACGAGGGTTGGAAGACGCCCTTCCGCCGGCTCGGCCAATGGGGCCTGTATCAACTCTATCATTACCGTGACGAACGGAAGTAAGGAAAAACAACGATGAAAATGACCACCGAGGAAGCATTCGTCAAAGTTCTGCAGATGCATGGCATCGAACATGCCTTCGGCATTATCGGCTCTGCGATGATGCCGGTCAGCGACCTGTTTCCGAAAGCCGGCACCACCTTCTGGGATTGCGCCCATGAAACCAATGCCGGGCTGATGGCCGACGGCTTCACCCGCTCCACCGGCAAGATGTCGATGGCGATCGCCCAGAACGGCCCCGGCGTTACCGGCTTCGTGACCCCGGTCAAGACCGCCTATTGGAACCACACCCCGCTTCTGCTGGTAACCCCGCAGGCCGCCAACAAGACGATCGGGCAGGGCGGCTTTCAGGAAATGGAGCAGATGCGGCTGTTCGCCGATTGCGTCAGCTACCAGGAAGAGGTCCGCGACCCCTCGCGCATTCCCGAAGTGCTGAACCGGGTGATCATGGAAGCCTGGCGCAATTCCGCGCCTGCGCAGATGAACATTCCGCGCGACATGTGGACCCAGGTGATCGATGTCGACCTGCCGCAGGTCGTCGCCTTCGAACGCCCGGCGGGCGGCGAACTGGCTGTCGCGGAGGCCGCCAAACTGCTCTCGGAAGCGAAGTTCCCTGTGATCCTGTCGGGCGCTGGCGTGGTGCTTTCCGGCGCGATCCCGGACCTGATCGCACTTGCCGAACGGCTCGATGCGCCGGTCTGCAGCAATTACCAGCACAATGACAGCTTCCCCGGCTCGCATCCGCTGGCCATGGGCCCGCTCGGCTATAACGGCTCCAAGGCCGG
>NZ_DEPM01000240.1:667-1342 GCF_002358775.1 Martelella sp. UBA3392 | reverse complement strand
GGCACCCGCCTCAACCCGTTCTCGACCCTGCCGGGCTACGGCATCGATTACTGGCCGAAGGATGCGAAGATCATCCAGGTCGATATCAACGCCTCGCGCATCGGCCTCACCAAGAAGGTGACGGTCGGCATTCAGGGCGACGCCGGCAAGGTGGCGCGCGGCATTCTGGCCCAGCTTTCCGAAACCGCCGGCGATGCCGGGCGCGCGGACCGCAAGCATCTCGTCTCCCAGACCAAGTCGCGCTGGGCGCAGGAGCTGACGAGCCTCGACCATGAGGATGACGATCCGGGCACCGAGTGGAATGCCGGCGCGCGCACCCGTGATGCGGATCTGATGTCGCCGCGTCAGGCGTGGCGGGCGATCATGCAGGCGGTGCCGCAAGAGGCGATCGTTTCCTCGGACATCGGCAATAACTGCGCGATCGGCAATGCCTATCCGACCTTCGAGAAGGGCCGGAAATATCTGGCGCCCGGCCTGTTCGGCCCCTGCGGCTATGGTTTCCCCGCGATCATCGGCGCCAAGATCGGCAATCCCGATACGCCGGTGATCGGTTTTGCGGGCGATGGCGCGTTCGGCATTTCCATGAATGAGATGACCGCCTGCGGGCGCGATCCCTGGCCGGCGATCACCATGGTGATCTTCCGCAACTATCAGTGGGGCGCGGAAAAGCGCAAC
>NZ_DEPM01000240.1:0-361 GCF_002358775.1 Martelella sp. UBA3392 | reverse complement strand
GTGGGGCGCGGAAAAGCGCAACACGACGCTCTGGTACGACAATAATTTCGTCGGCACCGAGCTCGACCGCGACACCTCCTATGCCGCGATCGCCAAGGCCTGCGGCGCGCACGGCGTCCAGGTCCGCAGCCAGCAGGAACTGACCGAGGCGCTGACGACCGCGGTGGAGCGCCAGCTCAAGAACAAGGAAACCACCTTCATCGAGGTGCTTCTCAACCAGGAACTCGGCGAACCCTTCCGTCGCGACGCGATGAAGAAACCCGTCGTCGTCGCCGGCATCGACGCCAGCGACATGTGCCCGCAGAAGGGCGCTGCCTGAGCGGGGGCCGAGGCCTCGCAGCAAACAATCTCCCCCCTTGAG
>NZ_DEPM01000038.1:10804-14589 GCF_002358775.1 Martelella sp. UBA3392 | reverse complement strand
GTTCGAATCTTGCCACTCCGACCACCACAATTTCCCGACAAAATTCCTGAAATCTTGTGCTTTGAGCCGGCTATTCGACTTGCCGCAGCGGGCGGAAGCTCATGCGGTGAAGCGGGCAGGGGCCGGTGTCGATGATCGCCGCGCGGTGGACCGCGGTGCCATAGCCGACATGGCCGTCAAACCCGTAGGCGGGATAGATGGTCGCGGCCTGCGCCATCATCCGGTCGCGGGTGACCTTTGCGATGATCGAGGCGGCGGCAATCGAAAGCGAACGGGCATCGCCCTTGATCACGGCTTCCGCGCGGCAGGGAATGCCGGGCGGCTGGTCGCGGCCATCGGCAAGCACCATCGCCGGCGGCAGCGCAAGACCCAGCACCGCACGGCGCATCGCATCGAGGGAAGCTCTAAGGATATTGATACGATCGATCCGGGCGGGACTGCTGGAGGCGACCGATACCAGCGCCTTATCGAAGATCGTCTCGAACAGCGCCTCGCGGGCCTTGGCCGTGAGCTTCTTGGAATCGTTGAGACCTTCGGGAATATTGTCCGGGTCGAGGATCACGGCCGCTGCCACCACCGGGCCGGCAAGCGGGCCACGGCCCGCCTCGTCGCAGCCGGCCACGGGCCAGAACCCGCGCAAACGCGCAGCACTTTCCAGCGAAAAATCGGGCACCGCTGGCGGCAGATCGAAAAGGGCAGGAGAATCGGAAGGAAGCGCGGATGACATGAAGTCATTTCACACCGCCTTCCGATCTCCCGCAAGTCCCCTTCGGAGCAATTCTGAGAACTGCTCATGTGCGGCAGTGAAGGGGACCTCTTCGGCCGGGTCCAAGGGCTTTCCCGGCCGGAAAGGGATCAGAACAGGTTGAGCTGCGCGCCGCCGCCATCGGGCGGGGTGAACAGGTCTTCCCTCAGCGCCGTGCTGCGACGGGTGAGCTTCAGCCGTTTGACGGCCATTTCGAATCGGCGGGCGATCTGCCAGGCATAGGGGCCGCTGCCCTTCATCCGCTTGCCGAATTCGGCGTCATAATCCTTTCCGCCGCGCATCGATCGGATCAGGCTCATCACATGGCGGTAGCGGTCCGGATGGTTCTCCAGCAGCCAGTCCTTGAACAGCGGCGCGACCTCGAGCGGCAGGCGTAGCAGGATATAGCTCGCCTCGGTCGCGCCGGCCGCGGCGCCACTGTCGAGAATGCGTTCCAGCTCGTGATCCGTCAGCACCGGAATGATCGGCGCAACGGAGATGCCGACGGGTATGCCGGCGCCGGCAAGCGCGCGGATCGTCTCCAGCCGGCGTGGGGGCGTGGCGGCGCGCGGCTCCATGCTGCGGGAAAGCTTGCGGTCGAGCGTGGTCACCGACATCGAAACCTTGACCAGATGCTTTTCCGCCATCTGCGACAGGATATCGATATCGCGCAGGATCAGCGCGGATTTGGTGGTGATGGAAACCGGGTGGTTGGCATCGGCAAGCACTTCCAGCACCTGGCGCATGATCCGCCATTCCTTCTCCACCGGCTGATAGGGATCGGTATTGGTGCCGATCGCGATGGTCTTGGCATGGTAACCGGGTTTGGAAAGCTCGCGGGCAAGCTGGCGGGGCGCATCGGGCTTCGCAAACAGGCGGGTTTCGAAATCAAGTCCGGCGGACAGCCCCATGAAGCCGTGGGTGGGCCTCGCGAAGCAGTAGATGCAGCCATGTTCGCAGCCGCGATAGGGATTGATCGAGCGTTCGAACGGCACGTCCGGCGAGGTGTTGCGGGTGATGATCGACTTCACCTTCTCGACCTGCACCTCGGTGGCAAAGGCCGGCAGATCCTCCTCCAGATGCCAGCCGTCGTCGAAGCGCTCCCGGCTTATCGGCTCGAACCGGCCGGACGGGTTGGCGGTTGCCGCGCGGCCGCGCCGACGTCCATGTTCGACCGGGTCGAAATGACGGGCCGGGGGCGGCGTGAAGCCGGCGATGTCCACATCGAATGCGTCTTCCATGATCATCTCCCGTCTGTTTTGCCGGAGGGTCTTCATGCCCTTTGGCAACACCTGACAGGAAATATAGGTTAATTTTTAGAACAAAGCAAGAACATACGACGCGGCTTTCGTTCACATGGGCGTTCGCCCTTGGCAAGAGCCGTGCAAATTGCCTAGATAGCGGCATGTTAAGCGTTCTGATCGAAAGCAGAAATCAGGAGGCCGAGCTTGCGCACACGCTCTCGGCTCTGGTGGCGGGCGCCGTCGAGGGGCTTGTCAGCGATGTCATCGTTCTCGAACACGGCGCCGGCGAGGGCGTCGAGCGCGTGGCCGATGCCGCCGGCTGCCGGTTCATGCGGAGCTGGGACCTGCCCGACGTCATCCGCCAGTCGCGCGGCGATTGGGTGCTCGTTCTGGAGCCTGGCGCGCGGCCGCTTTCCGGCTGGGTGGAAACGGTGTCGGAGCATATCGCGCTGGAAAACAGTCCCGCGCGGTTCTCGCGCTCGAAACGGCACCGGCGCTCGCTCCGGCAACGGCTTTTTTCGAAACGCTGCCCGCTGGAAGTGGGCGTGCTTCTGCCCAAATCCATGGCCCTGGAAAAGGCCAGTGCCGGCGGTGATTCGCCATTCCTGCTCGCCCGCCGGCAGATGACGCGGCGACTTTCCTGCGAGATCATTCCGGCCTGGGCGATGATCCGGACCTGACCCGAATCAGGCGCGATGCCGGCGTTTACGTGTTCCGCTTCAGGTGCTCGTCCAGCCGGGGCATGATTTCCACGAAATTGCAGGGCATGTGGCGATAGTCGAACTGCTGGGCGATGATGCCGTCCCAGCCATCCTTGCAGGCGCCGGGTGAGCCCGGCAGCACGAAGACGAAGGTTTTGCCGACAAGCCCGGCCGTGGCGCGCGACTGAACCGTCGAGGTGCCGATCTTCTCGAACGAAATCCGGTGGAAGATCGCCGAAAAGCCGTCCATCCGCTTGTCGAACAGCGGCTCGATCGCTTCCGGCGTCACATCGCGGCCGGTAAAGCCGGTTCCGCCTGTGGTCACCACCACATCGATCGCGTCATCGCCGCACCAGGCTTTCACCGTTTCGGCAATCGCCGTTCGGTCGTCGCCGACGATGCGGCGATCGGCCAGAACATGACCCGCGGTTTCGATCCGCGCGGCCAGCGTATCGCCGGAGCGGTCGTCGGCAAGCGTCCGGCTGTCGGAAACGGTGAGCACGGCAAAGCGGACGGGAATGAAGGGGCGGTCGCTCATGCGGCATCTCCTGAAGAAATTGTGGTCGTGGCAACGACGAACCAGTCGGGATAGGCGGCCGCAAGGTTGCGCGCCGCAATCTCGGCGCTCGCAAGATCGGGGTAGAGCCCGAAACAGGTTGCTCCCGATCCCGACATGCGCACGAGTTCGGCCCCGGTCGCCGCCAGCGCATCGGTAACGGCAAAGATCACCGGCGCGATGCGGCTTGCGGGAAATTGCAGATCGTTGCGCGCGCTCTTGATGAGGGCAAGCCAGTCCTCGGCCCGTTGCGGCATATCGCCGTCCAGAATTGGCGAATTATCGCGATGTTCCAGCGCCCCGAAAACCTCGGGCGTCGCGACCTGGTGCAAGGGGTTTACAAGCACGAGGAAGAGCCTCGGAAACCCGATTGCCGGCGTTATCGCATCGCCGATCCCGCGCGCAAACAGCGGCTTTCCGGCAAGGCACATCGGCACGTCGGCGCCGAGCGAAAGTGCGAGCGGCGCGGGTATTTCTCCGGGCAGGCGCCAGAGCCTTGCAAGGCCGCGCAAGGTCGCGGCGGCATCGGCCGAGCCGCC
>NZ_DEPM01000038.1:0-10493 GCF_002358775.1 Martelella sp. UBA3392 | reverse complement strand
AGCCGCCGCCGATGCCGGATGCGGGCGGCAATTGCTTTTCCAGGTGGATATGCACAGGCGTCGCCGAAAACCCTTCCGCCTCGGCATACTCCCGCAGCAGGTTGCGGGCCTTCAGCACCAGATTGCCGCGGTCCGGTTCATCCCCGCGCGGCACGGCGTCGGCAAACCGGCCGGAAAGCGTGAACCGGTCGGCATCGGCTTCCGCGAATGTCAGCCGGTCGCCGAATGTGGCGAACGTCACCAGCGTGTCGAGCAGGTGATAGCCATCGCCGCGCCTGCCGGTGACATGAAGCGCAAGGTTGATCTTGGCACGGGCGTCGACCGTCAAGGCCGCGCCGTCAGCCGTGGTCACGGCGTCTTGACGGCGTCTCCGTCTCCCTCAGCCTTGGCAAGCGGCGTCTTGTCGTCTTCAAGCGTCAGCCCGTTGGCGATCTTGTCGTTTAGCTCCGGCACCAAGTCCTCCGGCGGATCGTCGGAAAGCGCCTTCTTCCACTGGTAGATCGCCTCAAGCTTGCGTCCCACCTGCCAATAGGCATCGCCGAGGTGGGCGTTGATCGTCGGGTCGCCGGTGTCGAGCACCACCGCGCGCTCAAGCTCGCGCACCGCGTCGTCATAGCGCCCGAGCCGGAAATAGGCCCAGCCGAGCGAGTCGACGATATAGCCATCATCGGGGCGCTGATCGACGGCCTGCTGGATCAGGTCGAGACCTTCCTCGAGATTGATGCCCTGATCGATCCAGGAATAGCCGAGATAGTTCAGCACCTGCGGCTGATTGGGGTAAAGCTCGAGCGCCCGTTTGAAATCGGGCTCGGCCTTGTCCCATTGCTTCAGCCGCTCATAGGCAATGCCCCGGCGATAGAAAATGCCCCAGTCCTCTGCCGACGCAACCGGACCGATGCGCGCCACCGCCTGGTCCAGCAGATCGGCCATCGCCTGGAAATCCTTTTGCTCCGAATAGACGCCCGACAGCGCCAGATAGGCGCGGCGGTCATCCGGCGCCTCTTCGATCAGCGCGGTCAGGTGGTCGCGCGCCTCGTCAAAGCGATCGAGCCCGGCAAGCGCAAGTCCCTGCTGCAGTTCGGCGAGACGATATTGCGGTGCATCCTCGGGAATGCGCGAGAAATAGCCGAGCGCGCGCTCCGGCTCGTCATTGGCGGCGGCAACCACGCCGCGAAGATAAAGCACGTCGGTATCTTCCGGCGTCAGCGCTTCGGCAAGCGCCAGATAGAGCGTAACAATATCATCGCTGCCGCCCTGATTGAGCGCCGCCGCCACTTCGAACAGGGCGCCGCTGGCGCCCTCCGCAGCGGTTTCCGGCAGCGACTGGATCGGCTCGCCGGCCTCGATGCGTTCACGCACCGGATTGAGCACGGCCGGATTGAGGCCGTAGGTCTCCGCGGTCGAGACCGTATCGAGCGCCTTGCGGGTGTTGCCGGCCTTGGCCTCGATCGCCGAAAGCGCGATCACGGTCTTCAGCATCGTGTCGGGCGAGGTCGCCGAGCCCTGGCGGTCGAGCAGGGCGTCGTTGAAATAGCTGCGCGCCTTGGCGGTATCGCCGGAGGCGGCCGCGATCGCGCCGGCATTGTAATTGGTGAAGAGATCGTACCAGGGGGGGCCGGAAAGCGCGTCGACCGTCTTCAGCGCTTCGTCGGTCTTGCCCTCGCCGTAAAGCGCCCAAGCTTGAAGCAGGCCGGAAACCAGGTCGTTGAGCGGCGCGCCGCCATAGGCTTCGAAACGGGGAATCGCTTCCGCGTAGCGTCCGTCCTGTAGGGCCGCGAGCCCGAGCGCCAGCTCGCGCACGGGCACGAGTTGCGGTTCGTCGGATGTCCTGTCCGCCTGCGCCTCGGCGGCCTTCAGATCGCCGTTGAAGATCAGGGTGACGAACAGCTGATTGTTGGTGCCGCTGTCATAAGGTTCGTGCTGCAGCGCCCGCCGGAAATAGGCGATCGCCCGTTCCAGGTCATTGTCCACGGCCGCGGTCTGGCCGGCCAGCAGCGCGCCTGCAAAGCTCAACGCGCCCTGGGCATCATAGGCCGGGTCGTTCACCGTCGCGTCCTTGGCGCCCGCCGTCATCGGCAAGGCCAGCGCGGCGGCAAAAAGCATGGTTCTCAGGCGACGTTTCTTCAGGCTGGTCATCCGCTCCCTTTCATTGACGGTCCGGCATTGGCAGTCCGGGCGGCGCCGGTCGATCAGTTGATCCGCGCGATGCAGAAGTCGATCACTTCCTCAAGGGCGTGACGGCCGTCGGAACGCGGCAGACCGGACAGTGCCGCGCGCGCCGCCTCGCCATAAGATAGGGCACGATCAACGGAATCGGCGAGCGCTGCGTGTTTTTCGAGGAGGAATCGGGCTTTTTCGAGGGCGGCATCATCGTTCTCGCCGCCTTCGATGGCATTGCGCCAGAACGCTTTTTCGTCGTCATTGCCGCGCTGATAGGCGAGAATGATCGGCAGCGTCACCTTGCCTTCGCGGAAATCGTCGCCGACATTCTTGCCGAGATCGGCGCTGTCGCCACCATAATCCAGCACATCATCGACGAGCTGGAAGGCGATGCCGAGCGCCATGCCGTAATCCCGCAAGGCCTTGCGGTCGGCAGCGGACGCGCCGGCGATGATCGGCCCGACTTCGGCGGCGGCGGCGAACAGCTCGGCCGTCTTGCCGCGGATGACGGCGATATAATCGTCCTCGGTGGTTTCCATCTTCTTGGAAACGGAAAGCTGCAACACTTCGCCCTCGGCGATCACGGCGGCGGCATCGGAGAGCACCGAGAGGGCCTCCATGGAGCCGGTTTCCACCATCATCCGGAAGGCCTGGCCGAGCAGGAAATCGCCGACCAGGACGCTTGCCTGGTTGCCCCAGATCATCCGGGCGCTGGACTTGCCGCGCCTCAGATCGCTCTCGTCCACGACATCGTCGTGCAGCAACGTTGCGGTGTGCATGAATTCGACGCTGGTCGCCAGCCGGATATGATGCTCGCCGCGATAGCCGAACAGAGCGGCGGTCGCGAGCGTCAGCATCGGCCGCAACCGTTTGCCGCCGGAGGAAATCAGGTGATTGGCGACTTCCGGAATCATTTCGACATCGGAGCCCGCCTTAGACAGGATCAGCGCGTTGACGCGCTCCATGTCGGAACGGGTCAGATCCACGATGGGCTTGACCGAGCCGGATGTTTTGTTCTCTTTAACCAGTGGTGCGACGGAACCCAAGTGAGCTCGCTCCTTTTCATGCATTCATGCCGACAATAAGGAGCGGCATAAGCAGCGACAAGGGGCAATGTGCTCCTTTCACGCGAATTTCGGGAGTGAAGAATGGCCCTTGTCAATCTGTTGAGGACCAATGACGCCGTGGTGCTGGGCCTTGTCGAAAGCCTCATGAAAGAAGCCGGAATCCACTATTTCGTGGCGGATCGCTCGATGAGCGTGATGGAGGGATCGCTCGGCCTTCTGCCGCGACGGCTGATGGTGGAAGAAAGTGCGAAGGCGGAGGCCCGCGCCTTGTTGATCGATGCCGGCCTCGGCAAGGAGCTGGAGCCGGAATGACGGCCGAGGCTTCCACCGTCGACGCGTTCCATCGCGGGCGGTTCCATCTCGTGCAACCCAAAGGAAGAGGGCACCGCGCCGGCATGGATGCGATGCTGCTCGCCGCGATGGTCGAACCGAAGGCCGCAAGGGGCGCGCAGGGGCTGCGCGTCGCCGATCTCGGGGCCGGGGCAGGGGCGGCGGGATTTGCCGTTGCCGCCCGCATTCCCGAGGCAGAGGTCTCGCTGTTCGAGCTTTCGCCGGAGATGGCGGAATTTGCCCGCCGCTCGCTGGCGCTTGCGGAAAACGACGGGATAAGCGCCCGCATGAAAGTCTTCGAGGCCGATGTCACGCTCACCGGCGCGCGCCGCAATGCCGCGGGCCTTGCGGACGACGCCTTCGACCACGTCATCATGAACCCGCCCTTCAACGCGGCCGGCGACCGAAAGACGCCGGACCGGCTGAAGCAGGTCGCCCATGCGATGGAGGAGGGGCTGTTCGAGGCCTGGATCCGCACCGCCGGCGCGATCCTGAAACCCGGCGGCCAGCTCTCCCTCATCGTCCGCCCGCAATCGCTCGCCGACATCATCGCTGCCTGCGGCAGGCGCTTCGGCGGGATCGAGATCACGCCGGTGCATGCCCGCGCAGGCGAGGATGCCTTCCGCATCCTGGCGAGCGCCATCAAGGGCTCCCGCGCGCGGCTCTCGCTCCGCCCGCCAATCATCATGCATGGCATCGACGGCCACGCCTTCCTGCCCGAGGTCGATGATCTCAACAATGGCCGGGCCTGCTATCCGCGCCGTCAAACCGGCAAAACCATCTGATCACGGCGATATTCGTCTGTCCGGCCTTGTCTTCGGCGGGATTGCGCATACATGCGGTCAATCGAACTGAAACGCGCAGAGGACGCCATGAAAAACCTGGTCGCCGGTCTTGTTCCCAAGAGGTTCCGCAAGGACAAGACGATCATCCCCGTCGTCCGGCTTGCCGGCACGATCATGGCCAGCGGCTCGCCCGGACGGCGCAATCTGAAACTCGCCTCGGCCGCACCGGCGCTTGAAAAGGCGTTTTCGATGAAGCAGGCACCCTGCGTCGCGATCTCGCTCAACTCGCCCGGCGGATCGCCGGTGCAGTCGCGGCTGATCTATCAGCGCATCCGGGCGCTTGCCGAGGAAAAGCAGAAGAAGGTGCTGATCTTCGTGGAGGATGTCGCCGCATCCGGCGGCTACATGATCGCGCTGGCGGGCGACGAGATTTTCGTGGACCCGACATCGATCGTCGGCTCGATCGGCGTCGTCTCCGGCGGTTTCGGCTTCACCGAGATGATCGGCAAGATCGGCGTCGAGCGCCGGGTCTACACCTCCGGCGAGAACAAGGTGATGCTCGATCCCTTCCAGCCCGAGAAGGAAAAGGACGTCGAGTTCCTGAAGGGCTTGCAGAACGAAATACATCAGGTCTTCATCCAGATGGTGAAGGACAGGCGCGGCGCGAAGCTTGCCGACGATCCGGATCTGTTTTCCGGCCTGTTCTGGAGCGGCAATGGCGGCGTCGAGCGCGGTCTGGTCGATGGTATCGGCGATATGCGCGCCACGCTGAAAAGCCGCTATGGCGACAAGGTGGAACTGAAACTCGTGACCGGACCGACCAATTTCCTCGGGCGCAAGCTGCCGGGCGTTGTCGCCGGCGGGTTCAACGGTGCGGAAATTGCCGCAGGCTTCGCATCGGGGCTTGCCGAGACCGCCGAAGAGCGGGCATTATGGGGCCGTTACGGTCTGTAGACGACGGAGGAGCGTGAAATGGGACGACTGATGTTTCTGGCAGCCATCGCCGGTGGCGGCTACATGCTCTACCGCAAATTCATCAGCGACGCCGAGGCGCTTTCCGCCCGTGGCGAGCAGAAACGCGCCGAACAGAAAAGCGGCGCTACCGGCACGCTGGTGCAGGACCCGGTGACCGGCGAATATCGGGTCAAGAACGCCGATTAACCTCTCGTCAGCCGACGAAATCAGGCTTGATCTTTTGCGTTTCTGAGCGTTCAATGGCGATCGGAACGAGCTCCTTTGTGACGTCCTCGGATGATCACGTGCCCGCACTTCATGTGCTAGGGAGCCGTTCCACCTTCGCGCATTCTCCCCTCCGTTTGCTCCGTTGAAAAGTTGACGTTTCGCAACCCGCTTGCTCCGGCTTTCTTCCCGGTGCTACAGTTTCGCTCTGAACGGTAACCGGGGATTCGCGCCGAAGACGCGACGCCGTTCAGCCGGAGTAGGGCTGTGCGCCGTTTCAAGGCCTGCTCCTCGCCACAGGGAAGACGCGGCGGCCATCGGCTTTCGCGATTTCCTTTAGGGGAAACCAAGCGAAGGAGAGGGCCATGAGTCTTGGTATCACGATCAGCCTGACGGCGTATTTTCTGTTGATGATCGGCATCGGAATTTACGCCTGGCGCAAATCCACATCGAATTCCGAAGAATATTTGCTCGGCGGCCGACAGCTCTCGCCGGGCGTTGCGGCCCTTTCGGCGGGCGCCTCCGACATGAGCGGATGGCTGCTGATGGGGCTTCCGGGCGCGCTGTTCGTGTCCGGACTTACCCAGAGCTGGATCGGCATCGGCCTCGTCGTCGGCGCGTTCTTCAACTGGGTCATCGTCGCGCCGCGCTTGCGCGAACAGACCGAGCGCTATGACAACAGCCTTACCATCCCGGAATTCCTGTCCAAGCGCTTTCCGAGCAAGGCGCTTTCGCTGAGAAGCATTTCGGCGATCGTGATCGTGATCTTCTTCTCGGTCTACACCGCCTCGGGGCTGGTGGCGGGCGGCAAGCTGTTCGACACCGCCTTTCCCGATCTGATCCATATCGGCGGCATGAGCGCCTATCAGACCGGCATCTATCTCACCCTCGGCATCGTGCTGATCTACACAATGGTCGGCGGCTTTCTCGCGGTCAGCCTCACCGACTTCATCCAGGGCTGCATCATGATGCTGGCGCTGGTGATCATGCCGATCGTGGTCCTCATCAAGGCCGGCGGCTTCGGCGTCTCCGAGGCGCGGATGATGAGCGTCGATCCGAACTTCCTGTCGATGTTCCACGGACTGACCGTGATCGGCTTCCTGTCGGCTGTCGCCTGGGGGCTCGGTTATTTCGGCCAGCCGCACATCATCGTGCGCTTCATGGCCGTGCGTTCGGTCAAGGATGTTCCGGCGGCGCGCAATATCGGCATGGCGTGGATGATCATCTCGCTCGCGGGCGCGGTCGGCGTCGGCATTTTCGGGCGTTCCTATACCGTCGGCAACGATATCAACGTACCCGATCCGGAAACGATCTTCATCATTCTCGCCAATCAGCTCTTCATTCCGCTGATCACCGGCTTCCTGCTGGCCGCGCTGCTGGCGGCGGTGATGAGCACGATTTCGAGCCAGCTTCTGGTGGCATCGTCGTCGCTGACGGAGGATTTCTATCGGCTGTTCCTGCGTCGCCATGCCAGCGAACGGGAAATCGTCAATGTCGGCCGGTTGTTCGTGTTGGCGGTGGCGATCGTCGCTGCCCTCATCGCCCACAATCCAGATTCAGAAGTGCTTGGCCTCGTCTCCCACGCCTGGGCCGGCTTCGGCGCGGCCTTCGGCCCGCTGATCATCCTGTCGCTGACATGGCGTGGCATGTCGGGCGCGGGCGCGGTGGCTGGCCTTGTGGCAGGTGCTGCGACCGTCATCCTCTGGATTTCCCTTGGTCTCGACCAGAGCTTCATGGGCGGTCCCGGCATCTATGAAATCATCCCGGGCTTCATCGTCGCCTGGCTTGCGATCTGGCTGGTCAGCCTGGCAACGCCCACCAAGGATGAGTTCCGTCCACTCGCGGCGGAATAGGCATCAACCGGGTGGCCGGGCTTAAGCGCGGCCACCCGACCCTTGACCCTTCTCTGCTTTAGTGGCACTCACCGCTCATCCAAGAATGACGGAAGCCTTCTGCCATGTCCGAAGCGACGATACCGCCCCACATGCACCCGACACGCTCCTTTCAGGGGCTGATCCTGACATTGCAGGCCTATTGGGCCGACAAGGGTTGCGCCATCCTGCAGCCCTACGACATGGAAGTGGGCGCCGGCACGCTGCATCCCTCGACGACGCTCAGGGCACTCGGGCCGAAGCGCTGGAACGTCGCCTATGTCCAGCCCTCGCGCCGACCGGCCGATGGCCGCTATGGCGAGAACCCGAACCGGCTGCAGCATTACTATCAGTACCAGGTGTTGCTGAAGCCCTCTCCGCCGGACCTGCAGGAGCTCTATCTCGGCTCGCTGAAGGCGATCGGCCTCGATCCGCTGCTGCATGATGTGCGCTTCGTCGAGGACGACTGGGAAAACCCGACGACGGGCTCCTGGGGCCTTGGCTGGGAATGCTGGTGCGATGGCATGGAAGTCTCGCAGTTCACCTATTTTCAGCAGGTCTGCGGCATCGAATGCGCGCCGGTCGCCGGCGAACTGACCTACGGGCTCGAGCGCATCGCCATGTATGTGCAGGGCGTCGACAGCGTCTACGACTTGAACTTCAACGGCCGCGAGGGCGACGAGAAGGTCACCTATGGCGACGTCTTCCTGCAGACCGAGCAGGAATATTCGCGCCATAATTTCGAATATGCCAACACCGAGATGCTGCACCGGCATTTCCTCGACGCGGAAGCCGAGTGCAAGGCGCTGCTGGCAGCCGGCAACCCCGGCGAATCTGGCATGCTGCATAAATGCGTGTTCCCGGCCTATGACCAGTGCATCAAGGCCTCGCACATCTTCAACCTGCTCGATGCCCGCGGCGTGATTTCCGTGACCGAGCGGCAGAGCTATATCCTGCGCGTGCGCACACTGGCCAAAGCCTGCGGCGAGGCCTATCTTCTGACCGATGCCGGGGGCTTTGAAGCCCGGGCTGCCTGAAGGCAGCCATTCGACCGGCGATGGAGAGACCGGAGCGGGAAGGAATAAGCATGATCACCCTGATCGTTGTCATCGTCATCATCGGAGCCCTCATCGGCTTCGTCGTCTCGCTCTACAACGCCCTTGTGCGCGCCCGCCAGACGGCGGAGGAAGCCTGGTCCGGCATCGACGTGCAGTTGAAGCGCCGTGCCGATCTGATCCCCAATCTGGTGGAAACCGTGAAGGGCTATGCCAGCCACGAGCGCGGCACGCTGGAAGAAGTGGTCGAGAAGCGCAACAAGGCCCAGAGCGTCGCAACCAATGACGTTGCGGGCAGGGCTCAGGCGGAAGGCGAATTGACCCAGGCGCTCGGCCGGCTGTTCGCGCTTTCGGAAGCCTATCCGGATCTGAAGGCCAACCAGAATTTCGCCGATCTTCAGGCCTCGCTGGAAAAGACCGAAAGCGAAATCCAGATGGCGCGACGCTATTACAACGGCGCTGCCCGCGACCTCAACATCAAGGTCGAAAGCTTCCCGAGCAATATTATCGCCGGACAGTTCGGGTTCCAGAAGCGCGATTATTTCGAGATCGAGGAACCCGGCGACCGCGCCGTGCCCAACGTCTCGTTCTGACCGTTCGCCGCCGCAACAGGCGGCCTGATGAAAGTGCCCTCGCATGGACAAGCTCACCATCATTCCGCCCGGCCGCGCGCTTTCGGGCCATGTCAGCCCGCCCGGATCGAAATCGATCACCAACCGGGCGCTGTTGCTCGCCGGCCTCGCCAAGGGCAAGAGCCGCCTGACAGGCGCGCTGAAAAGCGCCGATACCAAACATATGGCGAATGCGCTCCGGGCGATGGGCGTCAAGGTCGAGGAACCGGATGAGACGAGCTTCGTCGTCACAGGCAGTGGCCACCTCGAGGCGCCCTCCGGCCCGCTGTTTCTCGGCAATGCGGGCACGGCGACCAGGTTCCTGACGGCGGCCGCGGCGAGCGTCGACGGTACTGTCATCGTCGATGGCGACGAGCATATGCGCAAGCGCCCGATCGGCCCGCTGGTCGAAGCCCTGCAACGGCTCGGCATCAAGGCCGAGGCCCCGACCGGCTGCCCGCCGGTGACGATCAGCGGCAATGGCCGCTTCGGCTCCGGCCGCATCGAGATCGATGCCGGGCTTTCCAGCCAGTATGTCTCCGCCCTGCTGATGGCAGCGCCCCTTGCCCCCGCGCCCGTCACCATCGCGCTGACCGGCACGGAGATCGGCGCGCGCGGCTATATCCGGCTGACGCTCGACGCCATGGCCGCCTTCGGCGCGACGGCCGAACAGGTGGATGACGCCACCTGGGAAGTGCAACCGGGCCACTATCAGGCCACCGATTTCCACATCGAGCCCGACGCCTCTGCTGCCACCTATCTCTGGGCCGCCGAGTTGCTGACCGGCGGGAAGATCGATATCGGAACGCGCGCGGAAAGCTTCACCCAGCCGGATGCGAAATCTTACGCGGTGATGGCCGCGTTCCCGCACATGCCGGGCGAAATCGACGGCAGCCAGATGCAGGACGCCGTGCCGACGCTCGCCGTGCTCGCCGCCTTCAACGAAACGCCCGTGCGCTTTACCGGCATCGAGAACCTGCGCGTCAAGGAATGCGACCGCACCCGCGCGCTGTCGCTCGGCCTCAACGCCATTCGCGAAGGTCTTGCCGAGGAAGACGGCGACGACCTGATCGTGCACTCCGACCCGGCGCTGGCCGGCCAGCACCTGCCCGCGGCAATCGACACCTTCGCCGATCATCGGATTGCCATGAGCTTCGCGCTCGCCGGTCTGAAGATTTCCGGCATCACCATTTTGGACCCGCTCTGCGTCGGCAAGACCTATCCCGGCTACTGGGACGCGCTGGCGTCACTGGGCGTTAAATACGAAACCTGAGGAGATAAGCCATGGCGAACCGGACACTGTCAGTCTTGCGCGAGGTAGCCATGCGGTGGGTTTCGAGAATACAGACCTCCCTTATAGCAGCGCTCCCACCAATCTGCCCTTTTGAGGGGAGATTGGTGGGTGGTTTTGCCGCAGAGCCCCCAAGTCTTCTCG
>NZ_DEPM01000296.1:4206-17605 GCF_002358775.1 Martelella sp. UBA3392 | reverse complement strand
TCCGCAAGATCAGCCTTCTCAGGCATAAGCTGCGGCGCAACAGCAAGTCCGGCAGCCGCCGCAACATCGCCTTCCACTACGATCTCGGTAACGCTTTCTACAAGCTCTGGCTGGACGAAACGATGACCTATTCGAGCGCGCTCTACGAAGGCCGCGATCGCTCGCTTTCGGAGGCCCAGACCGCCAAATACGACCGGATCATCGCAAGGCTGCAGATCGGTCCCGAGGACCGGGTTCTGGAGATCGGCTGCGGTTGGGGCGGATTTGCCGAACACGCCGCTGCCCGCACCGGCTGTCATGTCACCGGGCTTACGCTTTCAAAGGAGCAGGCGAAATATGCACGCGAGCGGCTTGCCGCCAGCGGTCTTTCGGACAGGACCGATATCCGGCTTGAGGACTACCGCGATTGCAAGGGCACGTTCGACAAGATCGTCTCGATCGAGATGTTCGAGGCGGTCGGCGAGGAAAACTGGCCGGTGTTCTTCAAGACCGTCAACGAGCGCCTGACGCCCGGCGGAACGGCGGTGATCCAGTCGATCGCGATCGAGCATCACCGGCTCGACGACTATCGCCGCAACCCGGATTTCATCCAGGCCTATATCTTCCCGGGCGGCATGCTGCCCTCGATCGAAACGTTCAAGAAGGGCGCGGGCAGCGCCGGGCTTGCGGTGAAGGATCTTTTCTCCTTCGGCAAGGATTACGCCCGCACGCTGCTCGAATGGGAACGCCGGTTTCTGGCCGAATGGGATGCGATCCGTCCCCTCGGCTTCGACGACCGGTTTCAGCGGATGTGGCGCTATTATCTCAATTATTGCGCGACCGGTTTCGATGCCGGGCGGATCGACGTGGCGCAGTTCCACCTGATCAAGCCGGCGGTGTGACGGTCTCCGCTCGGCTTCGGAAAAACCGCAGCGCGATGAACGCCGCGAGCGCCGCCGCGCCCGTCGTATTGAGATAGTCGAGGGTCTGCATATCTTCCGGCGTGACCGGACGGACCGGTGCGCCGATCCGGCCGTAGAGCGCCACGAACAGCACGAATATCAGCCCTATCAGCGCGCGTGAAAGCCATACTTCGCGGGTATGAAAGGCCATGCCAGCCAGCATCAGGCAGGCGAACAGGAAGATCAGCGTGCCACTCTCCCCGCCCAGGACAAAGGCGATGAAGATGGTATCGACGGTTCCTACCGCGACCATGCCGAGCCTTGCCGCAAACGACTTGCCGCGGCGCGCAAGCCACCAGACCGCGATGTAGAACGGCATCGAAAGCGCCGTGAGAAGAGAGATATGAAAGGCGCTTTCGGCGAGAAACCAGACATAGAGCGGATAGACCGGCTTGTTCAGGGCCAGAACCAGGGCGACAGACCCGCAGGCCTCCGCCAGCGGATCGCGCGCCCTGTTCATGCATCAGCCTTCTTCGGGATCGGGAAGAATGCCCTGACGCGTTTCTTGTAGGCGCGGAAGGCGTCGCCACGGGAGGATTCCATATGCTCCTCGAGATAGGGAATGCCCGAGACGTAATTGAGCAGCCAGTACATCATGATCGGCGCGAGCAGCGAGACGGCGAACGGGAAGAACGCCTGAAAACCGGAAAGCGCCAGGCATGGCCATGCGCACCACCACAGCCATTCGAAGAAGTAATTCGGATGGCGCGAATAGCCCCACAAGCCGATATCGCAGACCTTCTTGCCCTCCGGCTTCTCCTTCTTGAACCGCGAAAGCTGCCAGTCGGCCGTGCCCTCGCCCGCAATCGCGATAATCGCGATCGCCAGACCAATGAAGTCGAGAATGCCGGGGAACGGCGCGGGGTTGAGGATCGCCGCATAGATCGAGAACGCCAGAACGAAGCTCGCGAAAGCCTGGATCATCAGGAACCACCAGAGCCGGAAGCTTGCGGACGAACCCCATTCCTCTATCAGCGCGGCATAGCGCGGGTCATCCTTCTTGCCGGCGCTGCGGGTGGTGATGTGTGTTGCCAGCCGCGCGGCCCATAGCCCGACCACCAGGCCGGCGAGCCATTTGCGCGCCGGGTTGCCGTCCACGGAAAATATGATGACCGAAAGACCGGCAAGCCCGGTCAGAACCGACCAGATCGCATCGATCCAGCCGCTGTTGCGGGTTATCCGCTGAACCGCCCAGGCACCGGTCATGCCGATACAGAGGCCAGCCAGAACCAATATCAGAAGTGTTATCGACATCACCTTCCCCGGTCGTCATTGCGCTTTGCATATGACTACGGGGCAGGACGCGTTTCGGATTGGTCAGCCCGGAGAAAGACCGCGCTGGCGCTCGGAGCGGCGGCGCATCACTTCCAGGAAGGTCAGCAGGACCACGGAGAGCGCGACGAGGATCGAGGCGACCGCCAGGATCGTCGGCGATATCTGCTCGCGCAGCCCGGTAAACATCTGCCACGGCAGCGTCTTCTGCGAGGCGGAGCCAAGGAACAGCACGACCACCACCTCATCGAACGAGGTGATGAAGGCAAACAGCGCGCCGGAAATCACGCCGGGAAGGATCAGCGGCATCTGCACCTTGAAGAAGGTGGTCACCGGATTGGCGCCGAGACTTGCCGCGGCGCGTTCCAGCGAGCGGTCGAAGCCGACCATGGTCGCGGTCACGGTAATGATCACGAACGGCGTGCCGAGCACCGCATGCGCCAGAACGACGCCCCAATAGGTGCCCTGAAGGCCGATGCGCGAATAGAAGAAATACATGCCCGCGGCCGAAATGATCAGCGGCACGATCATCGGCGAAATCAGGATCGCCATGATCGCCCCGCGAAACGGCACATGACTTCTGGCAAGGCCGATCGCGGCCAGCGTACCGAAGGCGGTAGCCAGCAGGGTTGCCGCCGGGGCGATCCTGACGGAGTTCCACAGCGCCTGCTGCCAGTCGGGATTATGGAAGAAATCCTGATAGTGCTTGAACGAGTAGCCTTCCGGATCGAGCGCCAGCATTTTCGGCGTGAAGGTGAAGAAGTCCTCGGCGTTGAAGCTGAGCGGAATGATCACCAGGATCGGAAAGATCAGGAAGAAGAAGATCAGGCCGCAGATGACCAGAAAGGCATAGTGCCAGATCTTCTCGAGCGGCGAATCATAGGGCTGAATGGCCATGGTCCCTCTCCTATCCGAGCTTCACATTGTCGATGCCGACGATCTTGTCGTAGAGCACGAACATGAACATCACGACCACCAGAAGCAGCGTGCCAAGTGCTGCCGCGAGCCCCCAGTTGAGCGAACTAGAAATGTGGTAGGCGATCCGGTTCGATATGAAGATGCCCGAGGTGCCGCCCACCAGTTCCGGGGTGATGTAATAGCCGATCGACAGGATGAAGACGAGCACCGCGCCGGCGCCGATGCCGGGTACCGACTGCGGGAAATAGATCCGCCAGAACGCCGTCCAGCTTGTGGCGCCAAGGCTGCGGGCGGCGCGCACATAGGTCGGCGAGATCGTCTTCATCACCGAATAGAGCGGCAGGATCATGAACGGCAGCAGGATGTGGGTCATCGCGATGATCGTGCCGGTGGCGTTGTTGATCATCACCAGCCGATGGGCATTGTCGACAATCCCCGACCATACCAAAAGGTCGTTGATGACGCCCTGCTGCTGCAACAGCACCTTCCAGGCCGAGGTGCGCACCAGAAGCGAGGTCCAGAACGGCAACAGCACCAGAACCATCAGCAGATTGGCGCGGCTCAGCGGCAGATGCGCCAGAAGATAGGAAATCGGATAGCCGAGAACGAGGCAGGAGCAGGTGATGATCATCGAGAGCATCAGCGTGCGCCCGAACAGGAACAGATAGATCCGCTCGTTCTCCGGCTTCATGCCGATGCCGTCCGGCCCCATTTCCGCGTCGACGGCGTTCAGGAAATAGCCCGGCGTATAGGCCGGCGAGTACATTTTCAGGATCGTCCAGGTGTCGAGATCGCCCCAGTCCTTGTCGGATTCGATCAGTTGCCCCTTGATGTCCGGCGAGCCGGGCTCAATGTTGCGCACCGTGCGTCCGGCCTTGCGGAACAGGCTCGACATGCCGGCCTGCTCGTAATTGAGGCGCGAGCCGAGACGGGTGTGGATCTTCTTTTCTACCGCGACAGTCAGATCGTCATAGAGCGCCTCATAGGCAGCCTCGTCCGGCAATTGGCCCTCGGCGGGGTCCCAGTCGCGAAGCGCGGCAGTGGTCTTCGGCAGGGTGTCGGCGACGATGTTGTTTTCCACCGAGCGGAACAGCATATCGCCGATCGGCGCGATGAAGGCGACGAGCACGAAAGCCAGCAGAGGCGCTATCAGCAGAAGCGAGCGCATCTTCTCGCGCCTTAACGCCTTCCTCAACGCCTGTTTGAGCGGCTTTCCCTCGCCGGTCAGAATTTGTTGCTCAGCCACGCCGATCTGTTCCCCTGTTTTTTATTAGGTTTGGAGCGGATTGCGAAAAAAGGCCGCCTCGCCTTTTTGCGCAACCGGCTCCCTGCCCCGAAATGCCGGGGCAGGAATAGTCAGGACCTCAGGTCCCTGAGTGCGTCCGGATTGCGGACGCTCCCTGGAGATTACTGGGCAAGCCAGGCCTGGAACTTCTGCTCCACATCGTCCTGGTTGTCGGCCCACCACAGGATGTTGTTGACCAGATAATTGCCCATATTGGCCGGGTTGGTCGGCATGTGCGGGCCCATCGGAATGCCGAGCTCGGCATGGTCGCCGACGAGCGGCTGCGACGACGCGCGGGCCGGACCGTAGGAGATGTACTTGGCCTGGTCGGCAAGGCGCTGGGTGTCGGTGGCGAACATGATATATTCCTTCACCAGGGCCAGCTTGTCGTCCGGCAGGCCGGCGGGAATCACCCAGCCGTCATAGTCGAACACCTGCCAGTCCCACAGCATCTTCACCGGCTGGTCCTGTTCGGCGATCACGCTGAACAGACGGCCGTTATAGGTCGAGCCCATGACGATTTCGCCATCGGCGAGAAGCTGCGGCGTTTCTGCGCCGGCCGACCACCAGATGATGTCGTCCTTGATGGTGTCGAGCTTGGCAAGCGCCCGGTCCACGCCTTCAGGCGTCGACAGCACGTCGTAGAGGTCTTCCTTGGCGACGCCGTCGCAGATCAGCGCCCATTCCAGGTTCTTTTTCGGGCGTTTTTCAAGCGCGCGCTTGCCGGGGAAGGTTTCGGTGTCGAAGATATCGCAGAGTTCGGTCGGCTCCTTGCCGTTCCACGCGGCGACATCGCTGCGATAGCCGAAGGTGGTCGAGAACACGATCTGCGGAATGAAGCAGTCATTGATCACGGCATCGCCGAAATCTTCCACGGCCGGCGTGCCGTCGGGCGCCGGCTTGGTCCACTCGTTGAGATCGATCTCCATGGCCAGGCCCTCGTCGCAGAGACGCTGGCTGTCGGGACCTTCCACGTCGACGACATCCCAGGTGACGTTGCCGGTCTCGGACATCGCGCGAAGCTTGGCGACGGCCTCATTGGAGGATTCGTCGTTGATGATCGTGACATCGGGATGTTCGGCCATGAAAGGCTGGTGATAGGCATTGTCCTGCGAGGCCGAATAGGCGCCGCCCCAGGACACGATCGTCAGGTCCTCGGCCAAGGCCGCATTGCCCATCGCCACGGTGGCGGCGGAGGCCAGGATGATAGTACGGAGTTTCATGTCAGTTCCCCTTTTGCAGATTTCACTGGTTACGTTTATCTGAACGGCCGCCTTGGCGGCCGCCACATTTCACCGCAGGTCAGGCGGCGTAATCGAGGGCCTTGCAGTCGCGGGCGGCAAAACCGACCGTGCGCGTCTGGCCAACCTCGAGATCCCAACGTTCGCCGCGATTCCTGACCTTGACGATGAATTCGTCATTGCCGCACACGTTCATGCGCACGCGGATATGGTCGCCGAGGTAAATCAACTCCTCGACCCGGCCGGTCACCTTGTTTTCGACCGCATCGGCCGCGATCAGCTCCACCCTTTCGGGCCGGAGCGAAAGCGTGGTGCGATCGCCTTCGCTGGCGACATTCACCTTCTCGGCAATCAGCGTGGTGCCGTCCTCGACGCGCACGGTGCATTCATTGCCCTCGATGGACGTGACGATGCCGTGCAGCGTGTTGTTTTCGCCGATGAACTGGGCGACGAAGGAATTGCCCGGGCTCTCGTAAAGCACGTCGGGCGCAGAGAGCTGCTGGACGATGCCGTCATTGAACACGGCAACCCTGTCCGACATCGTCAGCGCCTCGGTCTGGTCGTGGGTGACGTAGACGAAGGTCACGCCGAGATTGTCGTGGATGTGCTTGATCTCATATTGCATCTGCTCGCGCAGCTGCTTGTCGAGCGCGCCGAGCGGCTCGTCCATCAGTACCAGTTCGGGGTCGAACACCAGCGCGCGGGCCACGGCGACGCGCTGCTGCTGGCCGCCGGAAAGCTGGCCCGGCCTGCGATTGCCGAACTTGCCGAGCTGGACCATGTCGAGCGCGTTTTTGACCTTCTCCTCCTGCTCCGACTTGCTCATATTTCGCAGCTGCAGCGGAAAGGCGAGGTTCTCCGCGACCGTCATATGCGGAAACAGCGCATAGTTCTGAAACACCATGCCGATGCCACGCTTGTGCGGCGGCACATTGTTGATCGGTCGCTCGTTGAGGTAGATTTCGCCGCCGGTCGCGGGCTCGAAGCCGGCGAGCATCATCAAACATGTGGTCTTGCCCGAGCCGGACGGCCCCAGCATCGTCAGAAATTCGCCTGGCGGGATATCGAGATTCAGCTTTTTGACGACCAGGCTTTCGCCATCATAGCTCTTTTGAACATTTTCGTACTTAACCGATGCACCACGGTTATTCGCCATATTGTCCCCATCTGTTTTGCCCATCGCTTTCTCATGCGCGATTTTTAGGCAGGCCGTACCCAATACTGCAATTCACGCGCGTCAAATCAACCTCAAATTTCAGTCCTCGCGGAATGAACGGTCGATTTTGCCTTGAAGCTCAAGCGAAGCACCGGGTACTTAAGACTTTGGTATAATGAATACGCATAACGTTTAAACTGGCGGCGCTCCGCCGTTGAACCGGCGAAAAATCAGTGTCGAGGATAGCGCGGCCACCAACGCGCCCCGCGCCTGTTTGCGACGCTGGATGACGCTGCCTGCGGCGGCAAAGCGAGGCTAAATCGAATCGAATTCGATCGTCAGACCATCATAGCCGGGCTCCACATGGCCCGGCGTTTCGGCCATCACCGTGTCGTAGTCGAGCGGGGTGTGCATATGGGTCAGCACCGCGCGGCGGGCGGCGAAGCTTTCGATCCAGCCGAGCGCCTGCGGCAGCGACAGATGGCTCGGGTGCCCGTGATATTGCAGCGCATCGATGATGATCAGGTCCAAGTCCTGAAGCTTTGCAACCGCCTCGGGCGGAAAATCGCTGACATCGGTGCAGTAGGCGACATCGCCGATCCGGAAACCGAGCGAAATGATATCGCCATGCTGCTGGGGGAAGGCCTGAAATTCGATGGCCCCGCCCGGCCCCTCGATTCGCACGGGCGTATCGAGATCCTCGATAAGGTTCGGCTCGGCGATTGCCGGATAGTTGCTGCCCTCGGGGACCCGCAGGCAATAGGAGAAGCCGTCGAGTATCCGGCCCATCGTCACCGGCTCCGCATAGACCGGGATGCGCCGGCGCTGGGCGTGGAAAAAGCCGCGGATATCATCGATGCCGTGCAGATGATCGGCATGGGCATGGGTGAACAGCACCGCGTCGATGCGGGTAACGCCTGAGCGAATCATCTGCTCGCGGAAATCCGGACCGGTATCGATCACCACGGTCGTCACGCCGCCATCCGGCCCGATCTGCTCCACCATCAGCGAGGCGCGGGTGCGCCGGTTCTTCGGGTTCTGCGGATCGCACGCGCCCCAGTCCCCGGTGATCCGGGGCACGCCGGGCGAGGACGAGCAGCCGAGTATGGTAAAACGTCGCCGATACCCCAAGGGTCACACCCGCGTCATCTTGGAAAAGCAGCGAAACGCATTCTCGGTGGTGATCGCCGCGATCTCATCCTCGCTGACGCCCTTCACCTCGGCGAGAACCCGGGCGGTGTTGACCACATAGGAGGGCTCGTTGCGCTTGCCGCGAAAGGGCGTCGGCGCCAGATACGGGGCATCGGTTTCCACCAGCAGCCGGTCCATGGGGATATCGGCAGCGATGTCCCGGATGTCCTGCGAATTCTTGAAGGTCAGGATGCCCGAAAACGACACGTAGCCGCCAAGCGCGACGCCGGTTTCGGCAAGCCCCCTGCCCGACGAGAAGCAATGCAGGATGAACGGAAACGCCCCGGCCTCGCTCTCCTCGGTCAGGATCGCGGCCATGTCCTCATCCGCGTCGCGGCTGTGGATCACCAGCGGCAGCCCGGTGCGCCGCGCCGCATCGATATGCCGACGAAGCCCGGTTTTCTGGGCCTCGGCCTTTTCCGGCTGGTAATGATAGTCGAGACCGGCCTCGCCGATCGCCACCACTTTCGGATGCGCCGTGTAAGCGATCAGGTCTTCCGTGGTGATATCCAGCTCCTCATCGGCATTGGCGGGATGGGTGCCGACGGAGCAGAATACGGTCTCATATTTTTCAGCGATATCAACGATCTGTTGAAACTTCTTCACGCGCGTTGAGATCGTAACCATCTGCGCAACGCCCGCCCCCTTCGCGCGCGCGACCAGTTCGTCGCGCTCGGCGTCGAAATCCGGGAAGTCCAGATGGCAATGGGTATCGATCAGCATGAAAGTCTCTCTATTCCTCGGGCGCGACATAGCGCGGGAAAACCGGCGCGGGCTTTTCCAGCGGCGTGCCCTGCTTCAGGCGGCCTGCCTCACCCAAATGCGCGAATGTGCGCTCTGTTTCCGGCACGGCGACCAGATCGAGTAGTTTCGCCGCCGATTCCGGCATCGCCGGCTGCAGCAGAATCGCAACCTGGCGCACCACTTCCGCCGTGACGTAAAGCACGGTCGCCATGCGTTCCGGGTCGGTCTTCTTCAGCGCCCAGGGCTCCTGTCCCGCGAAATAGCGATCGGCGTCGGACACCACGCCGATGATCGCGGCAAGCGCGCGGTGGATCGCAAGCTTGTCCATATCGGCGCGCACCGTCGCGATCACGCCATCGGCGGTGGCGAGCATGGCCTTGTCCTCGTCGGTCAACGGGCCGCATTCCGGCACCTGGCCGTCGCAATTCTTGACGATCATCGACAGCGAGCGGCTGGCGAGATTGCCGATCCCGTTCGCCAGATCGGAATTGATGCGCGTTCCAATTCCCTCGTCGCTATAGCTGCCGTCCTGACCGAAGGAGACCTCGCGCAGGAAGAAATAGCGGATCGGATCGAGCCCGAAATGCTCCACCAGATTGAATGGATCGACGACATTGCCGACCGATTTCGACATCTTCTCGCCCTTGTTGAGCAGGAAGCCATGGGCATAGACCCGTTTCGGCAGCGCCACACCGGCGGACATCAGGAAGGCTGGCCAGTAGACGGCATGAAAGCGGATAATGTCCTTGCCGATGATGTGAATGCCGGGCCAGAAGTCCCACAGCGCATTGGTTTCATCCGGAAAGCCGAGCGCGGTGATATAATTGGTCAGCGCATCGACCCAGACATACATGACATGATCGGGATTGCCCGGCACGGGAATGCCCCAGTCGAAGGTGGTGCGCGAGATCGACAGATCCTTCAGACCGGATTTGACGAAGGACACGACCTCGTTGCGGCGCTCATTCGGCCCGATGAAATCCGGGCGGGATTCGTAATATTCCAGAAGCCTGTCGCCATAGGCGGAAAGCTTGAAGAAATAGCTCTCCTCCTCGACCCATTCCACCGGCGAGCCGAGCGGCTCGCTGCGCACGCCATCCTCGCCGACCGTGGTTTCGCTCTCGTCGAAATAGGCCTCCTGACGCACCGAATACCAACCGCCATATTTGCCGAGATAGATATCGCCGTTTTCCTCCATGCGCTTCCACAGCGCCTGCACGGAGATGCGATGGCGCTCCTCGGTGGTGCGGATGTAATCGTCATTGGAGCAGTTCAGCCGCGCCAGAAGGTCGCGGAACACCGCCGAATTGCGGGTTGCAAGCTCGATCGGCGCGATCCCCTCCTTCTCGGCGGTCTGCTGCATCTTCTGGCCGTGCTCGTCCGTGCCGGAGAGAAACCGCACATTCCTGCCGTCGAGCCGGGCAAAGCGGGCCAGCACATCGGTCGCGATCATTGTATAGGCGTGGCCGATATGGGGCGTGCCGTTCGGATAGAAGATCGGCGTCGTGATGTAGAAATTATTGGCCTTGTCGCTCATGTCCGAAACCCGTCCGCTTGACTGCTGCTGCCGGCCGCCAAAAAAGCGGCGCCGGCCTCGATCGTTTCGCCGGTCTTAACGCCAGTGCCGCAATGCATCAAGTCAAACCGACCGGCGCGCGTCGTTCAATTGACGGCGGCGCGGATCCGGGTGAGCAGGTCGAGCACGAGCTGCTTGCGGTCGAGATTGTAGGCATCGGCCGTCGCCACGTCATTGCCGAGTTCTAAGGAGAGTGCGGACAGCCGCTCGGCCCGTGCAATCTCACCGCCCATCGCCGCTTCACGCGCGCGGCTGCGAACATCCTCCTCGACATGGGCGAGCAGGAAGGCGAAGACCGTCTCGTTGTCGCGCTTGGCAAGGGTATCGGCGAGCCGGTGCATCAGCGCCCTCGCCTCGGCGTCCGAGCCGGCGAGCGTTTCATGATAGGCGTCGATGATCTCGCCGCCGCCGTAATTCACCAGCTTCAGCGCTTCCGAAACGCTGCCATTGGCAAGCGCCGCAAGCCGCGTCGCGTCCTCGCCGGCGGGATCGACGCCGAGAGACCCGAGTGCCTTCAGGAGATCATCCGGCTCCAACGGACGCAGGCGCAGCGGCAGGCATCGCGAGCGGATCGTCGGCAGCAGCCGGCCCGGCGTATGCGAGATCAGCAGGAACATCGCGTGTTTCGGCGGTTCCTCGAGAATTTTCAAAATGGCGTTGGCGGCCGAGCGGTTGAGGTCGTCGGCGGCATCGACGATGACGATCCGCCAGTTGCCGGTGCCCGAGGTCTGCGACAGGAAATGCCCCGCCCGGCGGACCTCGTCAACGGTGATGGCCGTCCGCCGCTTGCCGGTCTTCACATCGACGGGTCGTTCCAGATGGAGCAGGTCGTGCGAGGCGCCGGCAATGATCTGGCGCGTCAGCGGCGCTGCATGGTCCGGCGCGATGATATGATCGGGCGCGCTGTGCGGCTCGGGAAAATGCAGGACGTGATTGGCAAACCGGAAGGCAAGCGTCGCCTTGCCGATGCCCTCGCCGCCTTCCAGCAGGATCGCGTGATGCCCCTTGCCGGAACGATAGGCCGTCGCGAGATAGGCCTCCGCTTCCTGGTGGCCGAACAGATTGGGATTGGCCGCCGGATGCACGGCGCCTTCCAGAACCATATCGTCAGCCATCGGCGCGCTCCTCCAGAAAGGGCGAGACCGCCTCCCAGACCGCTTCCGCCACCGCTTCCGGTGCATCATCGGCGCGGATGACCCGACATCTGTCCGGTTCCGCCTCGGCGATCTTCAAAAACGCCCTGCGCCGCGCCTCGTGCACCGCGATATCGTCCTTCTCGAACCGGTCGGGCGTGCCGGCAAGCGCCTGTTCGGGCGAGCGGGCCTTGACGCGCTGCAATCCCTCAAGGGCATCGAGATCGAAAATCAGGGTGAGATCCGGGATGGTGCCGTCGACGGCGACCCGCTCCACGGTCGAGATGAAATCGGGCGCAAGGCCGCCGGCCGCCCCCTGATAGACGCGCGAGGAATCCATGAACCGGTCGCAGAGCACGATGCTGCCGTCTGCCAGCGCAGGCTTGATGATTTCCTCGACATGATCGTTGCGGGCGGCGGCAAACAGCAGCACTTCCATGCCAACGCCGAACGGTTCGGCAGCGCCCGACAGCAGCACATGGCGCACAGCTTCAGCCCCCGCTGAGCCACCGGGCTCACGCGTGACGACCACCGCGCGGCCAAGGCTGGTGAGGCGTTCGGCCAGCAGACGGATCTGCGTCGACTTGCCGGCCCCCTCGCCGCCTTCAAAGCTGATAAAAACCCCGCGTTTCAAGCTCTCACATACCTCCGGCCATCGGTTCGTCCGGGTTTAGACGAATTCAGGCCGGGGCAAAAGCCCTGCGCATGCTATCTTTTGAACGGGATCGGGACGGGATAGCTGGTATTGTCGGCGAGGATGGTTTCCGTCGCCTCGCTGGCATCATTCGCCGCGACGGGCTTTGCCTCCTCGACCAGGGCGAGCTGCGCGCTTGCCTCTTCTGGCTTTACCGAAGCTGTGGCAAGCTCGACAGGCTTTTCGCTTGTCTCCGTCGTGGCAACGACCGTCTCGGTCGTCTCGACTGTTGCGACGGCTGCCGGCGCTTCAGCCTTGGCGAGCTGCACCTCGCCGAAACGTCCCGGATCGACGCCTTCCGGCACCTCCTTCTTCTCGTAGGAGGCCATCAGGTAGTTCATGTCGTCGGCGTTGCGCGAGGCGGGGCCGACGTAATCGACCTTGACATTGGCCACGCCCGAACCCGTGACGTCCAGCATTTCGGCGGCCTTCTTGGAAAGGTCGATAATCCGGCCGGAGACGAAGGGTCCGCGATCGTTGACTCGCACGATGACGGAACTGTCATTGTCGAGATTGGTCACCCGGACATAGCTCGGCAGCGGCAACGTCTTGTGGGCCGCCGACAGGTGGTTCATGTCGTAGATTTCGCCGCTCGCCGTCTGGGCGCCGTTGAATTTCGGCCCGTACCAGGAGGCGAGCCCGGTCTTGGAATATTTGGTGTCGGCCTTCGGCGTGTACCATTTGCCCCTCACCTGATAGGGCTTGCCGATCTTCTGGTAGGAAAGCGCATCCGCTTCGGAAATGCTGTTTTTGGCAGCATCGGCGACTTCCGCCGCGTCATCCTTGATGTCTTTGGATGTATCGCCCGTGGTCGTGCACGAAGCCATCAATGCAGTCATAGCCAGCATTGCCAGCGAGGTGGAAAACCGGATTTCTTTCATGCCAACATTTCTTCCGTCTATGTCGATGTACCGTCAGGATTGCTTGCCGGAACCCCTGGACCTTGAAACTGTGTCAAACTCTCCTATGAGGATGCTTGATGGCCGCTTTGTGGCGCGTTAACAAAATTGGCGAAATTGCGCAACCCGAAATTGATCCCGCCCCGCTTCAACCGCCGCCGCGTGTCCGCGTCAGACCGGTGCATATACCGGGATTGACCCGCAAGAGAACACGGTGCTAAAGGCCATCGTCTAAGCGACATCTACGAATATTTCGTGAATGCGCCTGAGCCGGAGGAGTGGCCGAGCGGTTTAAGGCACCGGTCTTGAAAACCGGCGTGCGTGAAAGCGTACCGTGGGTTCGAATCCC
>NZ_DEPM01000296.1:0-3891 GCF_002358775.1 Martelella sp. UBA3392 | reverse complement strand
TTCGAATCCCACCTCCTCCGCCATGTTCTTGTGGGCCAAGTTATTGAAATATCGAGTGTATTTACGGCCTCATGCGCACCACTTGGCGATGGCGATGGCGATGGCCTTGGTGCAATCAATCAGGTCGCGAATGGAAACCTGTTCGTTGGGCTGATGCGACTGGGCCGGATCGCCGGGGCCGAAGTTCACTGTCGGCGTGTTGCCGAGCGAGGTTGGTAGGCCGATGTCGCTATGCGCGCCGAAGCCGGAAAGCGCCGGTGACAGGCTTGAGGCTTCCGTGGCCTCCTGAAAGACTTTGACAAATGCGCTGTCGGCCGGGATTTCCGCGCAGTCAGCGTCGAGGATCCATTCGACCCGTGCGGGATGCTGGCGCAGATAAGGGTCTGCCTGGCAGATATTGGCGACATGCTCTTCGATCTCGCGCTTGACGGCGCCGCCAAGGCCGAATTCATCCTTTTCGTGGGGCAGATATTGAGCGTCGATGATGATTTCACCGCGGCCCGCCATGGAGGACGGATGCTCTCCGACATTGACCTGGGTGACGATGATCTGGTTCGGAAGGTCCATCAAGGGGTGGTTCTTGCCGGGATCGAACATCCAGCGGCGGTTGAGAATGTCGATGCCATCGAGCATCTGTCTGGTAAGCTGAACGGCATCCACGGGGCCGCTTGAATACCAGGCATTCGGCGTCAGCTCGGCATGACCGCCGACGCCATCGATGATGATCCGGCCCCAGAGAATACCGTGACAAAGCGGTGCGATGCGATTGGCCGTCGGCTCGGTCATGATGCCGGCGTCGGCCTTGAAGCCGCGATCGACCATGGCCAGCGAGCCCATCCCGCCGATCTCCTCGTCGACCACGGTGGTGAAGACGATGTCCCCGGCAAGCGAGATATCAAGCGTCTTCAGGATTTCGACCGCCATCAGCATGCAGGCGACGCCGCCCTTCATGTCGACCGTTCCGCGACCCCGGACAAAGCCATCTTCGACAACCGCCGTAAACGGATCGCTCTTCCAGTGCTCCGCAGCGCCCGGCGGCACGACATCGATATGACCGGTGAGCATGATCGATCGGCCACCGCCCCTCCCCTTCAGCACGCCGCCGAGATTGGGGCGGCCTTCGAAGGTGCGGCCCTTGTTGGCGCCCGGTCGCCCCTTGTATTTCTCATAAAGCGCCGGTCCGTCCGGATCCCAGAGGTCGGTTTCGAAGCCGAGCTTTTCCAGGCGCCCCTTGAGATAGTGCTGGCAATCGCGTTCGCCCGGTCCGGCGGTAGTCGGGTCGGATTTGACGATCGACGGAAACGACACGAGATCGCTCAGCGTTTTGACGATGTCGTCGGCGCTGTCTTCGACTTTTTGAGCGATGATTTGTTCTATGGAAGGCATTTGGCATTAGCTCCAGCGTTCGGAAAGGCGTTCGGCAAGCAGGACGGCGATCAGAAGCGCGCCGACGATCCCGATCTGCCAGACGGTATTGACGTTCATTTGCAATAGCCCGGTCTTGAGCGTCACGATCAGGATGACGGCGGCCGCCACGCCCAGAACGCCGCCGCGTCCTCCGGTGATGGCGATGCCGCCAAGCATGGCCGCTGTCAGAGAATCAAGCTCGAGATTCTGGCCGATATTCGGGCGCGCGCTGCCAAGCCAGGCAAGAGAAACAAGGGCTGCAAGCCCGGCGAGCGTGCCGCTCACCATGTAGAGGACAAGCCGCGTCTTCTCGACCGGGATGCCGACGAGACGGGCGGAGCGGTCATTGAAGCCCATGGCATAGATCCAGCGACCCCAGGACGTAAGCGAGAGAAGCGCTGCAATGACGATCACCACCGGCAGGGCCAGCGTTATGAAAGGCATCGGGAAAGCTCCGACAAGCCCGCGACCCCAACCTGTCAGCCAGGCTGGAACGCCGGATTGGGCCGCACCGCCGGTCACGGCAAGCGCCAGACCCGAATAGACAAATAAAGTTGCAAGGGTCACGATCAGCGGCGGCAGCGACAGACGGGTAACGATGACGCCGTTGAGAGCGCCAAGCGCAAGGCCAATGACAATGCAGACGACGGGCACCAAGGTGAATGGCATGCCCGCCTTCGCCAGAAGCATCGCACAGACCGCCGTCAGCGATACATTGCCGGTAACGGACAAATCGATACAGGCGCCGCCCGAGAGGATCACGATCGCCTGCCCCATCGAGACCAGCATCAGGATCGTCGAGAACTGAAGGATCGTCGTCAGCGTCGAGGCGCTGAAAAAGGATGGGCGGGCAAATAGCAGGATAGCCAGAACAACGACCCAAAGGGCCAGAAGAATGGTCAGGACCAGCGCCGGTCCCTCGAGTTTGCGAAGTTTCATCTTTTCATCCACCCCGCTTCGGCGAGGTTCAAACGATTGCCCAGAACTTCGAGGGTAAGCACGGCGATCAGCAGACCGCCGGTTACCACCGTCTGCCAAAGCGACGGGACGCCGATCAACAGCAGGCCGTTCTGCAAAATGCGCAGAAGCAGGACGCCGAGCACTGTTCCCACGAGACTGCACCTGCCGCCAAGAATGCTGGTTCCGCCGAGAACCACAGCTGCAACCGCATCCAGACCCAGCGAACCGCCGACCGTCATTGCGACATTGCGGTAGTTGGCGATGTAGAAGGTCGCTGCCAGGCCGACAAGCGCCCCGGAGAAAACGAAGGCAGCCATGCGAACGCGAGTGACGGGCACACCGGAAAGCCGGGCTTTCTCCTCAGAATGTCCGATCGCCAGAAGGTGCGTGCCGAACGGCGTGCGGCGAAACAGGAACCAGACGACGGCATAGGTAAGGATCAAAATCACAGCCGAGAGTGGCATACCCGCGATCCGCAACCCCATCACTTCTGTCAGGCCTGTGGGAAGCCCGGAAAGCCACTGCCCGCCGAGCAGGACAAAGACGGCTGTTCGATAGACGCCAAACAGGCCCAAAGTGCCGACGATTGCGGGAATGCGGCCGAGCACGACGACCGCGCCGGTGAGAATGCCGAGAAGCGCCCCGGCAATCGGCCCCGAGAGGCCCGCAATAAACGGCGAGGTATCGGCCTGAAGCAATCTTCCCACAACGATGGCGGCGACCCCCATGGCGACGCCCACCGAGATGTCGATGCCCCCCATGGCGAGCAGCAACGTCATGCCGAGCGCCGCCAGCAGGAGTTCGATACTGTTGCGCAATATCGTGGTCGCGTTGTCGGCGGTCGCGAAGTAGGGCGATCCGGCAGTGAACAGGGCGATGGCCAGCAGCGCCGCGATCAACAATGACCATTCGCGTGCGTTAAGCAGTCGGCCCAGCCGGACCCACGGTCGGATCGCATTCATGATCTGCCTCAGAAGTCGTAGTTATCGACATTGTCGGCAGTGAAGACCGCCGGCGGGCCCAGCAGAAGAATGCCGGTCTCGGCATCATAGGCGACGGGCTCGTTGAAGGTCGGAACCTCGTTTTCGGCCTGGAAGGGGGTTCCGTCGATCAGTTGCTTGCCGGCCCATACCGTCAGGTAACCGAGCTTGGCCGGGTCCCAGAGAACCGTGAAGCCGAAGGCGCCGCTCTTCAGGTAGGAGCGCGCCGTGTTCGGGCTGCAATAGCCCGTTCCGATCACCTGCCCGACCTTGCCTGCGGTTTCGATAGCCTGGGCAACGCCCGGGCATGTGGAGGAAGCAACCGCGATGATTGCCTTCAGATCAGGGTTGGCGGTCATCAGGTCGCCGGAAATCTGGGCGGCCCGTTCAGCGGTTCCGCCGGCATATTGCGGAGAGAGAAGCGTCAGGTCCGGGTATTTTTCCTCGGCCGTCTTCTGCATGAAGCCGATCCAGGCATTGAGGTTGGACGCCGTGGCCTCGCCGGAGACGATGCCGATCTTGGCGTCTGGGCCAACACGCTTGA
>NZ_DEPM01000281.1:12725-12940 GCF_002358775.1 Martelella sp. UBA3392 | reverse complement strand
CCGCCGCCGCCGCCGATCGACTGCACCAGTATGCCGGTGCCGTGGTCGCCCTTGGTCGAAAGCGTGCTGTAATCGCTGGCGCCCTTCGTGCCTGAGCCAAACTGCGTCACCTGCGCCGTTCCGCCCGTACCGCCGGCACCGCCCTCGCCGCCGGTCGCACTCGAAACAAACAGTCCCCAGGACGTGGCCTGGCCGCCCGCACCGCCGCCGCCGCC
>NZ_DEPM01000281.1:12233-12429 GCF_002358775.1 Martelella sp. UBA3392 | reverse complement strand
CCGCCCGCACCGCCGCCGCCGCCCACCGACTGCGCGACCATGCCCATGGCGTAATCGCCGGTCGTTGCAATCGCTGTTGCGGACTCGGTTATGACGGTTGCTTTTCCGCCGTTGCCCCCAGGCCCGCCCGCGCCACCGACCGTATGAAACAGACCCTTCTTGTTGCGCCCCTGGCCGCCGCCGCCGCCGATCGACT
>NZ_DEPM01000281.1:0-11929 GCF_002358775.1 Martelella sp. UBA3392 | reverse complement strand
GCCGCCGCCGCCGATCGACTGGGCGACGATGCCGTGCGCCTCCGAGCCGGTTGTGGTCAGATTGCCGTAATTGTGAACATCAACCGTGCCGCCATTGCTGCCCGGTATGGCGCTGTCACTGCTGATCTTGACTGCCGAACTCGGGCTTTCGCCCGATCCGATCGCGCCCGTCGCGCCGGTGCCGCTGTTGGTACCGCCGCCGCCACCGATCGACTGGGCGAGAATGGCGATGCCGCCGCCAAGTTCCGTCTGGTCGGAGCTGCTGGCCGCGGTTTTCGCACCGGCATAACCGCCATAGGTCGAGATATTGCCCTTATTGGTGACCGTAACACTGCCCGGCACCGAGCCTGCATTTTGCCCTCCGACCGTCTGACCATCTTCGGGGTTTGAAATCGCAGATCCCTGTGACAGGCTCGTTGTTGGCACGGTTCCTGCAGATTGCAGCAATCCCCCGCCGCCGCCGATCGATTGCGCCACGATGCCATGGGAATCGATACCATGGACCGTGATATTACCCGTATTGGTTACGGTAACGTCACGGCTGGTCGATCCGTTTGCGCTCGTATCGCCCCAGGTGAGCGTCCGACCATCTGAATTCGTATAAATACCTCCGCCATCTGCCGCAGATGCAGATTGCGCGATAATGCCGTGCGAATGGTCGCCATATGTGGCGATACCGAAATCATTGGTTACGGTCACGTCCCATGCCGCTCCGCCCCATCCGTTCTCGCCCTTGTAGGTCGATGACCCACCGCCACCCAGAGACTGGGCGATAATGGCGCTTGAGGTATCTCCGTGGGTTATAATCTGCCCGCCGCCGGTCAGCTCGACATTGGCGTTAAGGCCAGTGCCCCCCGGCGCTTCGCGGCCATCCTTTGTACTTTCGTACGACGTTCCGCCCTGGCTCACGGCGAAAATACCGGGAGAGTAATCGCCTTGGGTCTGAAGCAGGGTCGAGGACGCCCCGTAGACCGTCACGGCAACCGGAGATGCGTTGAAGCCTTCCATCGCCTTCTTGCCGCCACCCGGCAGGCCATCGCCCGATCGCGAGATCGCCATGATCGCCGCACCGGTTTTCCGGGTTAGCTGAACGCTCTGATTGACGGCTCCAAGGTAAATCGCACCGGCAGACTGAGTGGTGATCTTGCCGGCCATTGGCGTTTGCGCTGAACCGACCTGCACTCTGGCAGCCGTCGCATTGGGATTTTCTACATCGCCGGAACTGCTGCCGCCGCCATCGCCGCCGCCGCCTGTATCGAAGCTATTCGTGTTGTAGGGCGTATTGCCGCCATAGGACGCGGCCAGAATGGCCGGTCCGCTTTTGGTGGCATAAACGGATTTCGAGGTATAGACCGAAACAGAGTAGGCATATCCGCTCGAGGTGTAATCACCCGAACCTGAATAGGTGGCCGGGCCGCCAAGACTAAGCGCTGCAATACCGAAAGTGGCACCGGACACCGTTCCCGTTGAATGAACGGAAACGCTTCCACCCCGACCTGCGCTACCGTCTTTATCGTGAGAATCTCGAGTGCTCCCTCCTTGCGAGAGGGCAAAAATGCCGCCGCCAACCGAACTTGAGACATCCCCGGAACTGACGATCGAAACAATGCCGCCATCGCCCCCACCGGTTTCCTTGTTCGTGTCAGTCCCGCTCCAGTTAAGCGCGCCGAGCGACACGGCATTCAGCCCGTTGGACTGGGTCTTGCCGATACGCAGATTGCTGTAGGGAATGCTATATCCCGGCGCAAACAGCAAAGAAGTGTCTGCGGCCTCGGTAACCGTAATCGTCGCGTTATTCGTGACGTTCACACTAAAACCGGCCCAGCCCCAGTTGGAGTGCACGCCATAGACCGCACCGCGGTATGTATCGCTGCCGCCGCCATCGCCTGGATTGATCAGCGCCATATAGGTGCCGCTATAGGCATATTGCGTGGTGGTCAAAGTCCCGGAAGAAATCGTGCAACTGATCGTCTGAGAATAGATATCGCTTTTTCTGCTCTCAAACTGGCTTTTGTCTATGTTTGAACCCGTTTCGGTCCTCACCGAGGACGGATCGCACGTCACCGCCGCGTAGGCGCGGGTATAGCCGCGCGAATAGAGTGGCAGCGGAACGCCGGCAAGCGTTCCGGCAAGGGCGGTGGACTGGAACAGGATCGACGAGGCGATCCATTTCATCCGTTTCCGGTCTGCGGGACGCTCCGCCGCTTTCCGAGTGTCAGACCTGTTCATGCGTATTGTCCCCCCGGGGCCGCCACTTTAGCGGTACTTCATATGACAATACGCGTTATATCCGGTTTGATCAGGGAAATTATAAGCAAAGCCGCCGCAGGCAGGACTTTTTTTGGTATTTCCGGGCTCTGCGCCAGGCTGCGCCATTGATTAAAAGTGGCGGATTTTGCTCATGAATCTCTCAGGCCGGCATCAGTCTCCGACGCGGACGAAGGTCTCGAAGAACGCCTTTGACCCGCCATCGGGGGCCTTGCCGACGCCCCAGCGCATCAGGGTCGAGGCGTCTTCGGAAAAGCACCAGTACTGGCCGATGATCACGTCGCCGTCGAGTTGTTCCAGCACCTGGAATTCGTGGCTGCCGAGCTGGCGGATGCGCACTTCGTTGTAGCGGGCATTGCCCTCGATCGGCGCCGGCTTGTCATCGAGCGTGGCATCGAACTTGTTGATGTAGAGCTTGTCGGGATTGGTGTCGTTGACGCCCTCATAGGCGAGGAAATTCTCGGCAAACCGCATAGTCAGCGTCAGCCGGAAGCCGGCCGGGAACAGGCCGTTGCTCCAGTAGCTCTGCGGATGCTGTGACCGGTAGACGCCGCTCAGGCGCGTATTGTCGAAGCGTTTCGGTTCGATGGCGGGGAGGCCCCGACCCGTGGCGAGAGCGTCGATCAGCATGATTGTCTCTTTCATTCGTTTGTCGGAAGGGAAGGGCGGGTCAGGTTCACCTGCGGCCGGCATTGCGCAGCGTCGGATCAAGCTGGTCGCGCAGCCAGTCGCCAACGATCGAAACCGACAGCGCCAGGAAGAAGATGATGGCGCCGGGGAACATGGTGAGCCACCACGAGGTCAAGAGCCGGTCGCGCCCGTCGCTCATGATCTGGCCGAGGCTGGTCATCGGCGGCTGGACGCCGAGGCCGAGAAAGCTCAGCGCCGTTTCCAGCAGCACCGTCAGCGGCAGGTTGATGGTGAACTGCACCAGGATGACGTTGAAGATATTGGGCAGGATATAGCGCAGATAGATCCGCGCGGGCGACGCCCCGAGCACCCTTTCCGCCGTGACATAGCCGCGTTCGCGCACCGAAAGCGTGGAGGCGCGCACCAGACGGGCATAATTTTCCCAGCCGCTGAAGCCGACCATGATCACGATCAGCAGCAGGCTGCTCTTGAACAGCGCCAACACGAAGAGCGCGATGATGATGATCGGGACCGAGGCCTGGACATCGACCGCCATCATGATCAGCGTATCCGCCTTGCCGCGCCGCCCGCCGGCGATCAGCCCCAGAAGCGAGCCGAACACCGCGCCGATCAGCGTGCCGAAGATCGCGACAAGCAGCGTCACCTTCGCGCCCATGGCAAGGCGGGCCAGAAGATCGCGGCCGCGCCCGTCGGTGCCCAGCACATGGTCCCACGTCCCGCCGAGAAACACAGGCGGCTCGAACCGGTCGAGCAGCGAGGTCTGGCGGAAATCGTATGGCGTGAGGAAGCCGCCGAACAGGGCGAACAGCACGAACAGGATGACGAAGCCGATGGAGATGCGCACCGCAAGCGGCATATCGCGGAAGGTCCTCATGACGCAGCCCTCCGGATTCGGGGATCGAGAAACGAATAGAGGATATCGACCGCGAGGTTGGCGAAGGTCATCGAGAAGGTGACGGCCAGCACCAGGAACTGCACCACGGCGATATCGCGGGTGGCGACCGAGCGCACCAGCAATTGCCCGACGCCCGGCCAGGCGAAGACCTGCTCCGTCACCACCGCGCCGGCGACCAGACTGCCGAGGCTGAGGCCGAGCATGGTGACGATCGGGATGGCCGCATTGGGCGCGGCATGCCGCCACAGCCGCCTTGATGCCGGCACGCCGCGCGCCTCGAGCGCCATCATGAAGGGCTGGTTGATCGTCTCCAGCAGCGAGGAGCGCGTGAACCGGGCGAAGGCGCCCATCGAGGCAAGCCCCAGCGTTGCCGCCGGCGGCAGCAGCAGAAGCAGCGAGATATGGCCATTCGCCGCCGCGCCGAAGAACACGCCGAAGACCAGCGCGCCCGTCAAAATCACCACGAGACCGAAGAAGAAGTTCGGCATGGCGAAGGCGAAGACGGAAAAGCCCATCACCAGCCGGTCGATGAAACTGTTGCGGTTGAGGGCTGCGACCGCGCCGATGGAAATGCCGAAGATGACCGCGATGGCAAGCGCCGTTCCGCCCAGCATCAGGGTTGCCGGTAGCCGTTCGAGAAACAGCGTCAGCGAGGATTTTCCGGTATGAATCGAATAGCCGAAATCCCCCTGAAACAGGCCGAGAACGTAATTGGCGTATTGAACCGGCAGCGGCTTGTCGAGCCCCAGCTTGACGCGATAGGCCTCCACGACCTCGGGCGGCGCATCGGGCGGGGCGAGCGCCTGCGCCGGGTCGCCCGACAGGCGGATGAAGAAGAACACGATCGTCACCGCGATCAGCAACGTCGCCAGCGAGCGCAGAATACGGAACAGGATGACCCGGGTCATGAAGGATCGCCTCCCGTTGCTACAGCGCTTTTGGCACGCGCGAGAGACGATGTCGCGCGACCGGCGCGGTCGGGAACCGCCTCGAGCAGCGTTCTTGTGTAGTCATGGGCCGGCGTCACCAGCACCTTCGAGGCCGGTCCCTGCTCGACCGCCTCGCCGCGATACATCACCGTCACCGCGTCGCAGATCGACGCGGCAACGCGAAGGTCGTGGGTCACGAACAGCATGGCGAAGCCGAGTTTCTTTTGCAGCGAGGCGAACAGCGCGAGAATTTGCGCCTGGATCGAGACGTCGAGGGCCGAGATCGCCTCGTCGGCGACCAGGATTTCCGGCTCCACCACCAGCGCGCGGGCAATGCAGAGCCGTTGGCGCTGACCGCCGGAGAATTCATGCGGGAAACGGTCGAAGGCCTGTTCCGGCAGACCCACCAGCGCAAGCATCGCGCGGGCGCGTTCGGCTGCCTGCTTCCGGGGCGCGCCATGGATCAGCGCGCCCTCGGCAACGCTCCACCCGGCCTTCTGGCGCGGGTTGAGCGCACTGAAGGGGTCCTGCTGCACAAGCTGGATGCGTTTGCGCATGGCCCGCGTCATGCCGGTCGCGGCGATATCGGTGCCGTCGAGAAGCACCGTCCCGCCGGAGAGCGGCTCGAGCTGCAGAATGCCGCGCACCAGCGATGATTTGCCCGATCCGCTCTGGCCGACAAGGCCATGGGTCTCGCCGCGCTTCAGGACAAGCGACACGCCGCGCACGGCCTCGATGGCGCGATTGCCGAAAACACCGTCGCGCTGATGATAGGTGATCGCGATATCGCGCGCCTCCAGCACAACCGGCTTGTCGGGGCCTGCCGGTTTGGCGCCCGGTTTCGGCAGGCTTTCCAGCAGACGGATCGTGTAGGGATGGCTGGGCTTTTCGAAGATGGCAGCGCGGGAGCCGGTTTCCACGATCTCGCCCTCGCGCATCACCATCACCCGGTCTGCGATATCGGCGACGACCGAAAGGTCGTGGGTAATGAACAGCAGGCCGGCCTGGAATTCGTGCTGGAGCTCGCGGATCAGCGTCAGGATTTCCGCCTGCGTGGTCACGTCGAGCGCGGTCGTCGGCTCGTCGGCAATCAAGAGCGCCGGCTTCAGCGCGAGCGCCATGGCGATCGCGATCCGCTGGGCCTGACCGCCGGAAAGCTGGTGCGGATACGACTTGTGGATGCGCTCGGGATCGGCAAGCCGCACTGCCGTGATCATCTCCAGGGCGCGATTGCGGCGCGCCCGCGCCGGGCGCAAGCCGTGGACCTGCAGCAGTTCCTCGATCTGCTTTCCGACGGTCATCACCGGATCGAGCGTGGCCGCCGGCTCCTGAAAGATCAGGCCGATCCGGTCGCCCCTGATGCGGCGCATCGCCGTCCGGTCGCCGACGGGTAGCGGCGCGCCCTCGAATACGATCTCGCCTTCGGTCTTCTTCAGCCCGCGCGGCAGCATGTCGAGCAGGGCCTGCGCGGTGATCGACTTGCCCGAGCCGCTTTCACCGACGAGACAGACGCATTCGCCCCGTCGGATCGAAAGGTCGAGGGCACGGACCGCATGGTCGCGGTCCGCTCCCTCCGGCAGCGCTATCGTCAGGCCGCGAATGTCGAGCAGGTCGGTCTGACTGTCAGCCACCGGCGTTTCCTAGGGTTCGATCGTCAGGAAGTCGCTGGTGAAGATCGTCAGCTGCGAGCTGCCCGGGTCCCACTCATACTTGTCGCTCATGGCGAAGGTCTGGACATTGCGCCACAGATACATGCCCGGCGTGACGTCTTCCCAGTCCTTCACCAGATCGAGATAGGCGGCATTCTTCTCCTCGAAGGTCTGCGCCCGCTCGAACCGCTCGCCATCCTCCAGGAAAGCCTCGGTCGGGGTCCAGGTGCGGTGGGCGGCGGTGACGCGGCTTGACGACGGACCCCAGTCCAGCCAGAGCGGACGGTAGGGGTCGCCGGTGAACTCGGACGACATCGACATGTTGAGCATGTGGAACGGGCGCTGATAGGCGAGCGAGAAGTTGTCGACGATGTTGAGCTCGACATTGATGCCCAGGTCGCGCCACATCTCGACCATGTATTCGGCCGCTGCCTCATAGTTCGGGTAGAAGCCGCGCACGATGTTCCAGATCAGCGGCTGGCCGTCATAGTCGCTTTCGGCCAGAAATTCGGCCGCGCGTTCCGGATCATAGCCATAGGTCGCCTTGCGGTCGGGGTCGAAATAGGGGCCGTATTCCGGGAAGTTGAACGGCGTCGGCGTGAACGTCATGCCGTTCCACAGCGCCTCGGTAATGGCGTCGCGGTCGATCGCCATCACCATCGCCTTGCGCAGATTGGCGTCCACCAGCGGATTGTCGTCCATGCCCTCGATGGTGAGCGTGTTGAAGGCGAACATCGGATAATTGCCGATCTGATCGACGATCAGATGAATGCCGTCGGTCGCTTCAACCGCGTCCATCTGGTCGATCGGAACGCTCATGATCAGGTCGTAGTCGCCCGAAACGAGGCCGGCATAGCGGGTCGAAAACTCCGGCACGATCTTCCAGGTCACGCTTTTGAGCGGCGGCGCGCCGTCCCAGTAGTCGTCATAGGCGACGGCCACGGCATGGTCGGAGGGATCGAAATCCGTGATCATGTAAGGGCCGGTTCCGATCGGCTTCTGGCCGAAGGCCTCGGTGCCGACGCTTTCGTAATAGTCCTTCGGCAGAACGTAGCCGATCGGCGTCGTCAGGCGGTTGATGAAGGTCGGGTCGGGAAAGGCGGTCTCAAGGTCGACCGTATAGTCGTCGACGACGGTGACGCCGACGAGGCCGCGGGCGTAATTCTTGCCGCGCGGCGCCAGCGGTTCCTCGCCCCACAGGCGCTCCTCGGAAAGCGAGAAGGCGACGTCCTCGGCGGTCATCGGATCGCCGTTCTGGAAGGTCACCCCTTCGCGCAAATGCAGCCGCCAGGTGGTTGGCGTCACCTGTTCCCAGCTCGTGGCGAGCCCGGGAATGATGGTGTTGCCTTCAGGGTCCTCGAAATAGTTCCGCTTCACCAGCGTGTCGAAGACATTGCCGTAGACCCGGCCGCCGGTGGTCGAAAGGCCGATCACCGGATCGAGCGTCGACCAGAGATTGTCGACCGCAAAGGCGAAATCCGGGCGGGTGTCCTCCTGCGCGAAGGCCGGGGCCGTGGCCAGCGGCGATACGCCCGCGCCGAGCGCAAGCATGGCGGTCGTCAGTAGCGTTCTGCGTTTCAACATGATGTGCGATCCCTCTGAAATTCGTTTCTTGTGGCGCGCCGTTTGCCCGCCATTTTGCTGACGATGCTGTCGCGATGCTTCAGGCGGTCTGCCGCCCCCGGCGCATCGCCGCCGGTTCAAACCTGTAGTCGCGCTCATTGGCGAGCGACGGGATGGAGCGGCGGGTCGCTTCAACCTTCGAAAGGTCGAGATCGGCGACCGCAAGCCCGATGCGCTTGTCCATGTCTTCCACGACCGTGCCCCATGGGTCGACGATCATCGATTGGCCCCAGGTCTCGCGCCCGTCATCGTGATGGCCGCACTGGGCCGCCGCCACGACATAGCAGCCGTTTTCGATGGCGCGGGCGCGCAACAGCGTCGGCCAGTGCGCCTCGCCCGTCGACATCGCGAAGGCGGACGGGATGAACAGGATCGTCGCGCCGGCATGGGCATAATCGCGGTAGAGATGCGGAAAGCGCAGATCGTAACAGACCGACATGCCGAACGGCCCCCAAGGGGTTTCGGCGAGGACGGCCTTTCCGCCCGGCGCATAGCGGTCGGATTCGCGGCGCGAAACCTCGCCCGGCAGGTCGACGTCGAACAGATGGATCTTGTCGTAGCGCGAGACGATCGCGCCGCTGCCGTCGATCAGGTGGCTGGTGTTGGAGAAACGGCCACCATCCGCGCCGGCAAGCGGCGTCGAGCCGGTGTGGATCCACAGCCCGTATTTCGCCGCCAGTTCCCGGCAGGCGGCGACAAATGGATCCCGCGCCTCGTCGGTGACGGAAAGACGGGCGGAGGCCACATCCTTGTTGACCATGCCGGAGGCTTCCGGAAGCGCCAGAAGTTCGGCGCCTGCCGCGTGGGCTTCGGCGGCAAGACCGGTGACAATTTCGATATTGCGGGCATGGGTATTCGACGAGCACATTTGCGCCATCGCCAGCCGGAGTGTCGCGCGGTCGCCCGTTGTCGCTTTGGTCATCCTCTGTGCCTCCGGCCGGTTTGCCATGCCTTCGAAAACGGCAGAGCTGAAAAACAGATCAACGACAGGCTACGGTGAGAAATTCGACAAAAAAAGTACAAAATTTCCCCTTCTCGTCTATAAATCTAACATATTTTTGCATGAGCCGGGAGAGACCGACATGGCCCAGGATCGCTTACCGCCGCTGAGGGCGCTGAAGACGCTGGAAGCCTTCCACCAGAGCGGATCGGTGACGGCGACGGCGCGGGCGCTGAATGTCTCCCACTCCGCCGTCAGCCACCAGTTGAAGCAGATCGAGGACTGGGCCGGCATTCGTCTGATGCGGCGCGACGGACGGCAGACGGCGCTGACGGAGGCGGGCGACAGCCTCGCGCTGGTCATCAATGAAAGCTTCGGCGCGATCCGCCACGAGATCGACCGGCTGACCATGCGCGAGAAACTGCCTGTTTCCGTAGCGGCGCTGCGCTTCGTGATTCCCAACTGGCTGCTGCCCGAAATCGAAGCCTTCATGGCGGAGCATCCGGATGTTTCCGTCTACGTTCAGGAGCATATTTCAGACCAGCCGGTGAGCCCGGAGCCCGATCTCATGATCGGCTTTTCGCTGGACGGGCATATTCCCCAGGGCGCAGAGCCGATCATTCCCGGAGCGGCGATCCCCGTCTGCGCGCCGTCCTACCAGGCCCGCCATGATATCAGACGCGAAGCCGACGTCGCCCGCGTCACGTTGCTGCATGACGAGGATATGCGGATGTGGCGCACTTGGCTTTCCGCCGCCGGCATGGAGGCGACGGCGGACGGCGAGGGGCGGCGGCTGTTCTTCTCCGGCTCTGCGCTGATCTGCGATGCGGCGTTGAGCGGGCTCGGCGTTGCGCTCTGCCGGGAAGCGCTGATCGAGCCCTATCTCGCGCGCGGCGAACTGGTGCGCCTCTCCGATATCCGGATCGACCACGCTTCCGTCTATTATCTGGCGCTGTCCCAGCACGGCATGAACCGCGGCGTCGCCAGAGCGCTTGCCGACTGGCTGCTGGAACGCTCAGACCTTCGCCGCGACCGCGTTCAGGCCGATCGCGTCCGCCGGAGCGTTTCGGAGGGGCTTTCGCCATAGGTCGCGCGATAGGCGGAGGCAGCGCGGCCGAGATGGCCGAAGCCGGAGGCCAGAACGGCGTCGGCGACCGAAAGTCCGGGGCCGGGCTTGAGAAGCAGTTCGCGCAATTTCTGCAGCCGGGCCTTCTGCACGCCGTCGGAAAGGGTGTGGCCCCGGGCCTTGCGATAGGCATCCTGCAGGGTGCGCAGCGGCAGGCCGGCGGCGGCGGCGATATCCGCCATCGCGATCGTATCGGCAGCATGCGTCTGGATGAAGTCGTCGGCCTTCTGCACCGATAGCGGCCCCGCTGCGGCCGCCGGCGCATGCAGCATGGCGGAGCGGTTGCTCTCCAGCCCCGTCAGGAGCAGCGAGAGCAGCCCGTCACGCAGCATGATGCGGTAGGAATCCGGCAGCGCCGCGCCGCCTTCCGCCGCCTCGAACAGCAGGCGGGCATGGGACAGGACGCTGGCGCCCACCGGCGTCGTCAGATCGACGCCGGGTTCGAATTCGAGCGGCGTCGCCGCGCGATGGGTCAGCGTCTCGAAGAAATCCTCGACCACGCGGCGGCGCATCAGCACGATCAGCTTTTCGCAATTTTCCCGCCAGACCATGCGCGAGGCGAGCGTCGGCGACAGCAGCGAGGCGCGGCGGCCGGCCTCGGCCTCTGTCACCCGTGTGCCGCAACGCACATTGGCAGCGCCGGCGACCGGAAGCTGCAGCAGAAAGAAATCGGAAAGTTCGCCCGGATCGATTTCAACCTCCGCGCCATAGGCGACGAAGTTCACCGAATAGCCCGGCTGTTCGACGGCGTTGTGGATCGCATGAAACCCGTCGGCGCGCCGGTCGCGCACGCTCAGGAAATGGGGACAGAAGATGCGGCCGATCGCGTCGCGCGCCTCGTCGACGCTTCTGGTGTCGACAAGTCCGTGATGCTTCAGAGGTGTGGCATGCGCAGCGATCATCGGGGGCTTCCCAATCGAAAACAAGGCACGTCTGCCGAAAACGGACAAGGCGTTGCGCAATCCGGATTGCGGTTCGTCAAGTTCGGCGGATGATTAATTTAAACATAAAATGAATGGGAAATCCATTCGCAATCGCGGGAACGAAAATATGGGAAGCGGACTCTTCCGTGCCGGCATGCGTCGACTTGCCGGAGGCGTGACCATCATCACATCGCTGGATGCCGAAGGGCGGCGCTGCGGGATCACCGCGACGGCGGTCTGTTCGCTGTCGACCGATCCGCCCTCGCTTGTCGCCTGCGTCAATCGCGAGACCTCGATCGCGGCGGTCGTCGAACAGCGCGGCGTCTTCGCCGTCAACGTGCTGGCGACAGCCCAGCGCGCGGTTGCCGAAACATTCGCGGGCCGCACCGGCCATCAGCGCGAGGACCGGTTTTCGGTCGGCGACTGGGGCATCGCGGAAACCGGCGCGCCGGTGCTCGCCGATGCCGCCGTGAGCTTCGATTGCCGGCTGGCGGAGAGCGTTACCTTCGGCACCCACATCATCCTGATCGGCAGGGTCGAGGCGACCCGCTGCGCCGACGGCGAAGCGCCGCCATTGCTCTATGGCGACGGCGCCTTCCTGACGACCTGCCTGGCGTCATCGCCGGTCTGAAATTTCATCCGTCACAACAATCAAGGGGATACCATCATGAAAGGTCTGAACGGAAAGACCGCTATCATATCCGGCGGTGCGACGCTGATCGGGCAGGGCATCGCAACGGTGCTCGCCGGCTACGGCATCAACGTCGTGATCGCCGATATCAATGCCGAGGCTGGCGAAAAGGCGGCGGCGGCCACCGGTGCGCGCTTCATCGCCACCGACATCACCAGGGACGAGGAGATCGCCGCGCTGGTCGCAAAGACGGTCGAGGAAACCGGCCGGCTCGACTATCTCGTCAACGTCGCC
>NZ_DEPM01000250.1:0-4616 GCF_002358775.1 Martelella sp. UBA3392 | reverse complement strand
GCGGTGTTCGCCGCGCGTCAGGCTTTCCGCGAAAAGGGCATCGAGCTGCCGCTGATGATTTCCGGCACGATCACGGATCTTTCCGGCCGCACGCTTTCCGGCCAGACCCCGACGGCGTTCTGGAATTCACTGTCGCATGCCGACGCTTTCACGATCGGACTCAACTGTGCGTTGGGCGCGGATGCCATGCTGCCGCATCTGCAGGAACTCTCCGGCGTCGCCGATACCTTCATCTGCGCCTATCCCAATGCCGGCCTGCCGAACGAATTCGGTCTCTACGATCAGGACCCGGACGAGATGGCCGCGCTGATCCGGCCGTTCGCGGAGCAGGGGTTGGTCAACGTCATCGGCGGCTGCTGCGGTTCCACGCCGGAGCATATTTCGAAAATCCGCGACACCGTTGCCGAATTCGCCCCGCGCGAAGTGCCGGAGCATCGTCCCGTCATGTCGCTGTCGGGCCTGGAACCATTCACGCTCACCAAGGACATTCCCTTCGTCAATGTCGGCGAGCGCACCAATGTCACCGGCTCCGCCAAATTCCGCAAGCTGATCACCAATGCCGATTACGCAGCCGCCCTCGACGTGGCGCGCGATCAGGTCGAGGCCGGCGCGCAGATCATCGATATCAACATGGATGAGGGGCTGATCGATTCGCAGAAGGCGATGGTCGAGTATCTCAACCTGATCGCCGCCGAACCGGATATCGCTCGCGTGCCGCTGATGATCGACTCCTCCAAATGGGAGATCATCGAGGCCGGGCTGAAATGCGCGCAGGGCAAGTCGCTGGTCAATTCGATCTCGCTGAAGGAAGGCGAGGAACAATTTATCGAACGGGCGCAGCTTATCCGCGATTATGGCGCGGCAACCGTGGTGATGGCGTTCGACGAGCAGGGCCAGGCCGACACCTATGAGCGCAAGGTGGAGATCTGCACGCGGGCCTATAAAATCCTCACGGAGAAGGTCGGCTTTCCGCCGGAAGATATTGTTTTCGATCCGAATATCTTCGCCGTTGCCACCGGCATCGAGGAGCACGACAATTACGGCGTCGACTTTCTGGAGGCCACCAAGACCATCCGCGAGACGCTGCCGGGCGCGCATATTTCCGGTGGCGTGTCGAACCTCTCCTTCTCGTTCCGGGGCAACGAGCCGGTGCGCCAGGCCATGCATGCGGTGTTCCTCTACCACGCCATTCAGGCGGGCATGGATATGGGCATCGTCAATGCCGGCCAGTTGATCGTCTACGAGAGCATCGACCCGGAACTGCGCGAGGCCTGCGAGGACGTGGTGATGAACCGGCGTTCGGACGCGACCGAGCGGCTCCTGGACATCGCCGAGCGCTATCGCGGCACGGGCAAGACCGAGGCCCGCAAGCAGGATCTGACATGGCGGGAATGGCCGGTCGAAAAGCGGCTGGAGCATGCGCTGGTTAACGGCATCACCGAATATATCGAGGCCGATGTGGAGGAAGCCCGCCAAGTCGCCGAACGTCCGCTGCACGTCATCGAAGGGCCGCTGATGGCCGGCATGAACGTCGTTGGCGACCTGTTCGGCGCGGGCAAGATGTTCCTGCCGCAGGTGGTGAAATCCGCCCGCGTGATGAAGCAGGGCGTGGCCGTGCTGCTGCCCTATATGGAAGAGGAAAAGCGCCTCAATGGCGGCGAGCAGGGCCAGGCCGCCGGCAAGGTGATCATGGCGACCGTCAAGGGCGACGTCCACGATATCGGCAAGAACATCGTTGGCGTCGTGCTCGCCTGCAACAATTACGAGATCATCGATCTCGGCGTGATGGTGCCGTCGGAAAAGATCCTCGCCGCCGCCAAGGAGCACAAGGCCGATATCATCGGGCTTTCCGGCCTGATCACGCCCTCGCTCGACGAGATGGTGCATGTCGCCGCCGAAATGGAGCGGCAGGGTTTTGACATTCCGCTGCTGATCGGCGGGGCGACCACAAGCCGGGTGCATACGGCGGTGAAGATCCATCCGGCCTATGAGAAGGGCCAGGCGATTTATGTGACCGACGCCAGCCGCGCCGTCGGCGTGGTGTCGTCGCTGCTGACGCCGGAGGCGCGAGACGGCTATATCGGCAATATCCGCGCCGAATATGCCAAGGTGGCCGATGCCCACCGCAAGGCGGAAGCGGCCAAGAACCGCCTGCCGCTGCCGGCCGCCCGCGCCAATGCGGTGAAGATCGACTGGAACGCCTATGAGCCGACCCGGCCGTCCTTTCTGGGCACGAAGACGTTCGAGGATTACGACCTCGAAACGCTGGCGCGCTATATCGACTGGACGCCGTTCTTCCAGACCTGGGAGCTGAGGGGGCGTTATCCCGATATCCTGAAGGACGAGAAGCAGGGCGAAACCGCACGGCAACTGTTTGACGACGCCCAGGCGATGCTGAAGAAGATCATCGACGAGAAGTGGTTCCGGCCGCGCGCCGTGATCGGCTTCTGGCCGGCGAACGCCGTCGGCGACGATATCCGGCTTTACAAGGATGAAGGGCGCACGGAAGAGCTTGCCACCTTCTTCACGCTTCGCCAGCAGCTTTCCAAGCGCGGCGACCGGCCGAATTTGGCGTTGTCCGATTTCGTCGCCCCGGTCGACAGCGGCAAGCAGGACTATGTCGGCGGCTTCGTGGTGACGGCGGGGTTCGAGGAAATCGCGATCGCTGAGCGTTTCGAGCGCGCCAATGACGATTATTCCTCGATCATGGTCAAGGCGCTGGCCGACCGCTTCGCCGAGGCCTTCGCCGAATGCATGCACGAACAGGTGCGGCGCGAATATTGGGGCTATGCGCCGGACGAGGCGCTTTCGAATGCCGAACTGATCGGCGAAGGTTATGGCGGCATCCGCCCGGCGCCCGGCTACCCGGCCCAGCCCGACCACACCGAGAAGAAGACGCTGTTCGCCCTTCTCGATGCGACCGGTGCGACCGGCGTGGAGCTGACGGAAAGCTACGCGATGTGGCCCGGCTCCTCGGTCTCCGGCATCTATATCGGCCATCCCGACAGCTATTACTTCGGCGTCGCCAAGGTCGAGCGCGATCAGGTGGAGGACTACGCCAGGCGCAAGGGCATGAGCATCGAGGAGACCGAACGCTGGCTGTCCCCGATCCTCAACTACATCCCGGCGGACGCCAAGCCGGTGGATGACGCGGCCTGAGCGGCGGCTTTCGGACTGCTTGGCGTACCCTTGCCGGGCGGCCTGGATCCTCGGGTCAAGCCCGAGGATGATCCCGAATGGGGAGACGTTTGTCAGCAACCTGGACGCCGCCTGACCGGCGGCGTTGTTTTTCGTCGTGTCAGCCCGCCACCGCGACGGCCTCGTCATCAAGCTTGCTGGCGCGGATATAAGCCGGGCGGGCGGCGATGCGCTCGGCATAGGCCGCAAAGGAATCGCGCTTGTCGAACGTGCCGAACTGCAGGCCCCAGTTGACCTGGGCGCCGACATAGACATCGGCGGCTGTGAAGCTGTCGCCGGCAACGAACCGGTTTTCCGACAGCCATTTGTCGAGCGTATCCATGACATGCTCGAAATTGCCGTAGCCGACCGAGCGTTCCCGTTCCGCGGGAACGACAAAGCCGAAACTGTTGTTGACGATGGCTGCTTCGAGCGGGCCGGCGGCGAAGAACAGCCAGCGGTAGTAGGAGGCGCGCTCGGCGGGCGGCGGTGCAAGCCCGGCTTCCGGAAAGGCGTCGGCGAGATAGGCGCAGATCGCCGCGCATTCCGTCACCACATTGCCGTCATGGACAATCGCCGGCACCTTGCCCATCGGGTTGATGGCCAGATAGGCTGGTTCCTTCATCGTGCCGTTATAGGTCAAGATGCGAGGCTCATAATCGGCCCCGACCTCCTCCAGCATCCAGCGGGCGATCCGCGCGCGCGAAAGCGGGTTGGTGTACAAGGTAATTCTGCTCATCATTCCCCCTTGGTGTTCGCTTTATGTTCTATTTGGCCGTCAGCTGGAAATCAAGACCTAAATGACGAGCGGTCACTGGGGGTGAAGCGGAGTTTAGCCAAACGTCGGTTCGGACGTCGTTTGGCGGTAAACGTCAAGCGCCGCTCGGGCCGCGGGCCTCTCCCAGCGCCGCCTGTTCGTCTTCTCTCAGCACCCGGGACCGGGTCAGAAACCGTTTCTCGCGGCCATTGTCGAGGCTGAACATACCGCCGCGGCCGGGCACCACGTCGAGGATGAGTTGGGTGTGCTTCCAGGCGGCAAATTGTGGACCGGATATCCAGACTTCCGCCCCTTCCACCTCGCCAAGCAGAACGTCGCCGCTGCCGAGATGGAATTCGGATTTCGGATAGCACATCGGCGACGAGCCGTCGCAGCAGCCGCCGGACTGGTGGAACATGATCTCGCCATACTCGGACTGGATTTCCCGGATCAGCGCGCGTGCCGCAGGCGTGGCGGTGACGCGACAATTGGGCTCGGCGCCTTCGGGCAGTATCATATCCGTGACGCAGTTGATTGCTGGGTTTTCCATTTTACCTTCCTTCCATTGCCGTCGACGGGCGGAGCGCATGCGCTCCGCCCGCCTTCCAGGGAGGAGGGGGCTTGTCACCCTCTTCTTGTGTTCTCAGAAGAAGCCGACCTTCTCGGTCGAGTAGCTGACCAG
>NZ_DEPM01000236.1:776-12044 GCF_002358775.1 Martelella sp. UBA3392 | reverse complement strand
CGAGTGAGCGTATCCGTGGCAAATGCAGCGGCAACCCCGATAAACCTGTCCCCGGAAACGGGGGCAGGCGTCATTGGCGTACACGGCGTAACCAAGCGCTTTCCCGGCGTGATCGCGGTCAACAACGTGTCGCTTACATTTCATCCCGGTGAGGTTCATGTTCTTCTCGGCGAGAACGGCGCCGGCAAATCGACGCTGGTCGGCATTCTCTCCGGCCTTCAGCAGCCGGACGAGGGCTATCTCTCGCTCAATGGCGAGAAAACCCGGCTGGCCAGCCCCTCCGCCAGCCTTGATGCCGGCATCAGCACGGTCTTCCAGCATTCCATGCTGGTGCCGACGCTGACGGTTCTGGAAAACCTGACGCTGGGCGCGCCCTGGTATCAGCGTCCGCCCCGCGCCCGGATCACAGCGCGCATGGAGGAGTTGAAGCGGCAATTCGCGCTTTCCCTGCCGCTTGATGCCATCACCGGCGAGCTTTCGCTCGGCCAGCAGCAGCAGATCGAGATCGCCCGTGCGCTTCTGCGCGACAGCAAGGTGCTGATCCTCGACGAAGCGACCTCCATGCTGACGCCCCAGGGCGCGCAGGAGCTTGGCGAGCGGATGCAGCAACTGGTGAAAAGCGGGCTGGCGGTGATCTTCATCACCCACAAGCTTGCAGAGGCCTATCGCTATGGCAATCGCATTTCCGTGCTCAAACAGGGCGCGCTTGCCGGCGAGATGGGCCCGGAACAATTGAAATCCATGTCCGAGGACCAGGCGGTGGACGAGATCGTCCGCCTGATGTTCGGCCGCGAGGCCGGGGCCACGTCCACCGAGCACAGGAAAAGCACGGCCCGCGACGATGTCGCCCTCAGGGTCGAGAACCTTTCGACCGAGGGCGATGCCGATGTCATGGGCCTTCAGGACATTTCTCTGAGCCTCAGAGCCGGCGAGATCGTCGGCGTGGCCGGGATCGACGGCAATGGTCAGAAGCAGCTTGCCGAGGCCATGGCAGGCCAGCGGCCGCTCAAGTCCGGACGCGTCGAACTCGACGGTGAGGACATCACCCGCGCCTCGATCGCACAGCGCCGCCGCAAGGGGCTGCGTTATCTGACGGACGACCGTTTGTCCGAAGGCTCGGTCGCCGCCTTTCCGATTTCGGAGAATACGGTGCTCAAGGATATCGGCCAGCCGCCCTTCTGGGTGAATGGCATGGAGCGCCCGCACCGCATTGCCGAGCACGCGCGCGAACTCATCGCACGGTTTTCGGTGAGCACGCCGAGCGAAACGACTCCGATCGGGCGGCTTTCGGGCGGCAATATCCAGAAGGTCCTGCTGGGGCGCGAGCTTTCGGGCGAGGCGCGCGTCGTGGTTTTCAACAAGCCCACCTACGGGCTGGACCTCCAGAACATCGATACATCGCGCCAGCGCATAGCCGACATCGCCGAACGCGGCCTTGGCGTGCTGCTGATCTCGACCGATCTCGACGAGTTGATGGCGCTGTCGGACCGTATCGCGGTGATGGAAGGCGGTCGCATCCGCGGGATCGTCGACAATGACGGCAGCGGCGAGGCGCTGCGCCTGCGCATCGGTCGGATGATGGCCGGCGAGGAAGAAGTGAGGCAGGCGACGGCATGAGCATGCAAGACCAAACCAAGCCCGTGTCGGCGGACACGAAGACTGACACCGCCCGCAGCGCGCGCCCTGTGACCGAGCGCAGCGCGTTCCAGCGCATCCTGACGCTGACGGTCGGGCCGATCATCGCGGCCTTCCTGCTGTCGGCGATCATCCTGATGCTGGTGGGCGTCAATCCCCTGACCTATTACGGCTACATCCTCGATCGCTCGCTGTTTTCGGGACTGGGCCTGCAGCAGACGGCAACCCGCATGGCGCCGCTTCTGTTTCTCGCCGCCGGGCTGATCGTCGCGTTTCGCGCCGGGATCTGGAATCTCGGAACGGACGGGCAATTCCTGCTCGGCGCTGTCGCCGCCGCGGCGACCGCGCCCCTCCTGGTCGGCATCCTGCCCGGCTGGGCGGTGCTTCTGGTCGGCTTTCTGCTGGCCGCCATCGTCGGCGCGCTGTGGTCGGTCATACCGGCGCTGCTCAAGGCCTATCAGGGCGTGAACGAGATCATCACGACGCTGATGATGTCGTTTCTCGGCGTGCTGCTGGCCGCGACGCTGGTCAAGCTCATCTTTCGGGACCCGGCGACCACAGTGCCGCAAACGCGCACCCTTCCGGTGGCCGATCGTTTGCCACGGCTGTTCGACACCTCGATTTCCAGCGGGTTGATATGGGGGCTGATCGCGGTTCTGGCCGTCCATCTGATGATGACACGCACATCCTTCGGGCTACGACTGCGGATGGTGGGCGCAAACCCTGTCGCCGCGACCCATGCAGGCCTTTCGGTGCCGCTTCTGACCATGGCGACGTTCGGGCTTTCGGCGGGTCTCGCCGGGCTTGCGGGCGCTTCCGAGATCCTCGGCGTTGCCGGCAATGTGCCCGCCAACTGGAACCCCGCCTATGGTCTGATGGTCATTCCGCTGGTGTTTCTCGCCCGCTTCAACGGGTTCGGCGCGATTGTGCTCGTCTTCTTCTACTCGGCGCTGATGATCGGCAGCGAAAGTGCTGCGCGCCGTCTCGGCGTGCCGCAGAACTTCACCCTCGTGCTGGTCGCCAGCCTCCTGATCTGCCTCGGGCTCGGCGAATATATCGATCAGCACAAACGCAAGAAGGAGCGTTGAGATGGGCGGATTGCTGACCGAGGCGTTCCTGTCGTCTCTTCTCACCGGCGCGATCATTGCCGCCATCCCGATGCTTCTCGCCGGTCTTGGCGAGCAGATGTCGGAAAAGGCGGGCGTGCTCAATATCGGCATCGAGGGCATGATGCTGATGGGGGCCTATATGGGCTTTCTCGTCGCCTTCAGGACTGAGTCCCTGTGGCTGGGCTTTCTGGGCGGCATCCTGGGCGGCGTGCTGGTCGCCATCGTCATGGCCGTGCTCTGCGTGCGTCTCGGGCTGAACCAGATCGTGATCGGCATTGGCCTGACGCTCGGGGTCGAGGGCTTGACCGCGCTGCTGCACCATTTCCAGTTCTCGCGCACCTATCCGCGCCTGCCGGCACCCGAGCGGCTGAACATTCCCGGATTGACCGATCTGCCGGTGATCGGGCCATCGCTGTTCGGCCGTCATCTGATCGTCTATTTCGCGCTTCTGGCGGTCGCGGTGCTGGCGTTCCTCTATCGGCGCACCAATCTCGGCATGACGCTCCGCGCTGCCGGCGAGCGTCCGGCGGCGCTGGACGTAGCCGGCGGCAACGTGCTCGGCATCCGCGTTTTCGCAGTCCTGTTCACCGGCGCGATGGCTGGGCTCGGCGGCGCCTATCTCGCCAATATCGGGGCGGGGCTGTTCCTGCCCTTCATGACCGGCGGCGCGGGCTTCATCGGCATCGTGCTTGCCATGCTGGCAAGGGGCCGGCCGCTCTGGGTGCTGATCGGCTCGCTCATTTTCGGCGCGGCGCTGTCGCTGACGACGGCCCTTCAGGTGGCGGGGTCGAACATTCCGACCGACGTCATCCAGATGCTGCCCTTCGCGGCGGTGATGCTGGTCCTCGTGCTTTTCGGACGCCGGGCGAAACTGCCTGCAGCACTCGGCGCTGCCTACGAACGCGGCGCCCGGTAAAGGGCGTCATCCACCAATTCCGGGTCCGGGAGAGGCCGGACAAACCTATAGGAGAAGTGACATGGCAGATACCAAGGTCTTCCTGCTCGACGGCGGCTCGCTGGTGCTCGACGGTTTCCATATCTGGTGGAACAAGGGGCCGGGCGGCGAGGTTCGCTTTCCCGTCTATTCCGTGCTCGTCGATCACCCCAAGGGCAAGTTCCTGATCGATACCGGCTATGACTTCGACCATGTGCAGAAGGTGCTGCCCTTCGAAAAGCCGCAGCAAACCAAGGAGCAGACGATTCCCGGCGCGCTCAAGCTCCTGGGGCTGGAGCCCAAGGACATCGACGTCCTGTTCAACTCGCATTTCCACTTCGACCATGTCGGCGGCAACAAGTTCTTCCCCGATGCCAAGAAGATCTGCCACAAGGACGAGCTGCCCCAGGCTGCCAAATGCCAGCCGTTCGAGGTGCTGGGCTATTCTGACCTCGCCTTTTCCACGGAGGTGGCGGAAGCGCGCGGCATGAGCGATCAACTCGGCGCCGGGCAGACGGCCGGCAACACCAAGTTCGAGCTGATCGAGGGCGATGTCGAGCTCGCGCCGGGCGTGACGCTGATCTACACGCCGGGCCACACGATCGGGCATTATTCGCTGCTGGTGGAATTCGACACCCGCCGTCCGCTTCTGCTCACGCTCGATGCCGCCTATACCCGCAAGAACTACGACAATGACATCAATGCTGGCTTCCATATCGATCCCGTGGCCGGCGTGAATTCCATGCGCCGCCTGAAGGACATCGAGAAGGCGAAGGACGCCGAGGTTCTGTTCAGCCACGACCCGGAGAGCTTCAAGAACTACAAGACCGGCGTCAATTTCTACGGCTGAGGAGGGCCCGATGAAATATACTGAAACCAAACCGCCGGTCTTTACCCTGACGGCCGGTCCCGTGGATGCCTATCCGGAAGTGCTGCGCGCGCTCGGCACCACGGTGCTCTACGATTATGATCCGGCTTTCCAGGCCTTCTTCGAGGATCTCACCCTCAAGGCGCAGGAGGCGCTAGGCTGCGATCTGCCGCCACTGATCCTGCAGGGCGAGCCGGTGCTGGCGCTCGAGGGCGCCGCCGCCTCGCTCATCGCCAAGGACGATGTGGTTCTGAACCTCGCCTCCGGCGTCTATGGCAAGGGTTTTGGCTATTGGGCGGCTCGCTACGCGAAGAAGGTCGAGGAAATCGAGGTGCCTTATGACACCGCGATCGACCCCGAAGACGTCCGCGCCTTCCTGAAGGCGCATCCCGAGGTCAGGATCGTCTGCGTCTGCAATCACGACACGCCGTCGGGCACGCTCAACGATATCGACGCGATTGGCGCGGTTGTCGCCGAGGCCGGCGGGCTGTTGCTCGTCGATGCCGTGTCCTCGTGGGCCGGCATGCCCACGAGCCCGACATCCAGCCAGGCGGCGATCTACGTCACCGGCCCGAACAAATGCCTCGGCTGCCCGCCCTCGCTCTCGCTGGTCGCCGTGTCCGAAGCGGCATGGGCCAAGATCGAGGCCAATCCGGATGCGCCATTTGCCTCCATGCTGAGCTTCACCGACTGGAAGAATGCCTGGAAGAAGACCGAGCCCTTCCCCTTCACTCCGTCGGTGGCGGAACTCAACGGTCTGAGCGCCGCGCTCGACCGCTACCTCGAAGAAGGCCCGGAAGCCGTCTGGAAACGTCACGCGGTAACGGCGAGGGTCTGCCGGGAAGGCATCAAGGCCATGGGGATCGACCTCTGGCCGGTTTCCGAAGACATCGCCTCGCCGACCGCCACGGCAGTGAAGATGCCTGATGGCATCGATGCCGGTCCGGTGCTGGCGGAGGCGCGGGCGCGCTACGGCATCTCCATGTCGGCGGGACGGGCGGAAACGCTCGGCAAGCTGATCCGCATCGGCCATATGGGCCCGACGGCTCAGCCGGCTTACGCGCTGCTGGCCGTTGCCGCGATGGGCGGGGCATTGAAGGCATTGGGCGCCAAGGTGGATGTGGCGGCGGGACTTGCCGCGGCACAGGCCGCCTGGGACGCAGCAATCGAAGAATAGGGCCGGAAACGGCGATAAAGGAAAGGACAAGAGGGAATGAGTACCAGTCTTGAAGGCCGCAAGGCCGTTGTCACCGGTGCCGCACAGGGCATCGGCAAGGCCATTGCCAGGGCGCTGGCCGAAGCGGGTGCAAAGGTCGTGATTTCCGATATCAACGGCGAGGGCGCGAAGGCCGCCGCCGCGGAGATCGGCCACGGCGCGGTGGGCGTGACCTGCGATTCCACCAAGGTGGACGAGGTCGAGAAGATGCTGGAGGACGCCGCCGAGAACGGCGCCATCGACATCCTCGTCAACAACGCCTCCATCGTTCCCTATATCGCGTGGGACGATGTCGATCTGGCGCATTGGCAGAAGATCATCGACACCAATCTGACGAGCGTCTTCATCGCCAGCCGCAAGGCGACCGACATGATGCGCGCCGCCGACCGCAAGGGCACGGTGCTCAACATCGCCTCGAACGCGTTTTATGCCGGCACGCCGAACATGTCCGCCTATGTGGCGGCAAAGGGCGGCGTTGTCGGTTTCACCCGCGCGCTGGCGACGGAAGTCGGCAAATACGGCATCCGCGTCAACGCGGTCACGCCGGGGCTGATCGAGTCCGACGGCGTGAAGGCGAGCCCCCATGCCGAAAGCTTCGGTTTCGTCGAGATGCTGCAGGCCATGCCCGGCAAGGGCCAGCCCGCCGATATCGCCAAGGTCGTGGCCTTCCTCGTCTCCGACGATGCCGGTTGGATGACCGGCCAGTGCGTCAATGTCGATGCCGGCATGATCCGCCTTTAGGGCACTGCGCGGTCGAATGTAGACATCCGCGACAAAGCGACAAAATCGATGGATGAAGCGGAGGCTTCGCGACATACGCGGAGCCTCGATGGCGAACCACTACCGGTTGGCGATTCACCGCTGTGCTCGAGGGCGCAGCAAATGCATGAATTACCGGTGCAATTGATCAGGTTTTAGGTGTCTTTCACTCGAAATAATTATTATAAAATAATAAAATTCTTTATTTATGTAATTATAAATATTTTTTTATTTAAAAAATAAAGTATTTTTGTGTGATTTAGTAGCCTATCGCCGTTGAGACGTGATCTCCAAACATCAATTTTTGTTGGTGCACGTTGACATCGACTTACAAAAATGTTGGACAAACCCAAGGATGGTTGTGCGGAGCTTTCTCGGCTCTGCTGCAATATAAAGCGGGGGCAGTTCGATCGTGCAGTTCAACAAAGTCGTCATCATTTCGCTCCTTCTTTGCCTGCCGATCGGCATGTGGGGCGTCATTGCCCCAGATCAGATGGCGGCAAGCGTTCTGGGCTTCACCAGCTATTTCATGGTCGGGGCGAGTTGGTGGTGGCTGGGTCTCTGTTCGAGTTTCGTGCTTCTGGCCGCGTTTCTGGCATTTGGTCCCTACGGCTCCATTCGCCTGGGCAAGGACGATGAAAAGCCGGAATTTTCCTATTCGTCGTGGATTGCGATGCTGTTTGCCGGCGGCATGGGGGCCGGTCTGCTGTTCTGGGGCGTTGCCGAGCCGGTGACGCATTTTGAAAATCCGCCCGTCGGCACGCCTGCATCGGCTGAAGCCGCGCGGCAGGCCATGGTGATCACCAACCTGCATTGGGGGCTGCATGCCTGGTCGATCTACGGCGTTTGCGCGCTGGTGATTGCCTATTTCACTTTCCGGCTGGACAAGCCGCCGCTGATTTCGACTCCGCTGCGTGGGCTCTTTTCCGGCCGCTCGTCCGATGTCGCCGCCACCACTGCAGACGTTCTTGGCGTCGTTGCCGTGGTCTTCGGCCTTGCCGGTTCTCTGGCGATGGGCGCCCTGCAGGTGCGCTCGGGCCTGACCGCGCTGTTCGATTTCCCCGCGATCAACGCGGTTTCGCTGGCCGTGCTGGCCGCCCTGTTTGTGATGTACATGATCTCGACGCTCACAGGCGTCGAAAAGGGTATGAAACTGCTTTCCGACATCAACATGATGCTGGGTCTGGCGCTCATGGCTTTCATCCTGATCTTCGGGCCAACGGCCTTCATCATGGAAACATTCGTAACGACGATCGGCGCCTACATGTCGCAGTTTGTCAGCATGTCGTTCCGCCTGTTCCCGTTCGAGGGGCTGACGGAGTGGTCGGCCAACTGGACGCTGACCTACCTGATCTGGTGGCTGGCCTGGGGACCGTTCGTCGGCGTGTTCATCGCGCGCATTTCCCGCGGACGCACCATCCGCGAATTCTGCATGGGCGTCATCCTGATCCCGACCGCCTTTTCCATTCTCTGGTTCGCCGTTTTCGGCGGCGCCGGCATTTATGTCGAGATGTACGGTCCCGGTGGCCTTGCGTCCGTCATCACGCAGGATGTTGCCGCCGCGTTGTTCTCGTTTCTCGATTATTTCCCGTTCTCCTCGGTGCTCAGTATTGGCGCGCTGCTGCTGATCGTGATCTTCCTGGTGACGTCGGCCGACAGCGGCACATTCGTGCTGTCCATGATGACCACGAACGGAAATCTCAATCCGCCCGCCGCCGCGAAAATCGTATGGGGCAGCATCGTCGCCGTCATCACGGCAGCAACGCTTCTGGCGGGATCCGTCGATGTGGCAAGGGCCATGTCGACGCTTGGCGCGATACCGTTCTCCGCGATCCTGATCTTGCAGATCGTCAGTTTCCTGCGGCGATTAAGACGTGATCCCTCGCGCGAGAAACCGGTCGAGGCCGATACCAATGAGGTGATGTCATGAGGGCATTTGTCTCGCTGCTGATCGTTATCCTGCTGGCGGGCTGCTCGTCGGACCCTGTCAGGGTGGGCTCCAAGAACCTGGCGGAAAGCCGCGTTCTGGCGGAAATGTTTGCCCTTCTGCTGGAAGAGGATGGCGTGTCGGTCAAGCGCATGCCCTCGCTCGGTGCCACGGGCGTCGTCTACCAGGCGCTGATCGACGACGACATCGATCTATATCCCGAATATACCGGCACGGCGCTGGCGTTCCTGGGCGCGCGCAGCAACGGTGATGCAGACGAAGCCATGCGGGTGGCCTCCGAGGGGCTCGCCCGCAACGGCCTTGTCCTGCTCGACAGGCTCGGCTTCGAAACCGATTACGTGGTTCTGACCCGGCCAGCCATCGCGGCCGCCAATCACCTCGATGACATCTCCGATCTTGCCGGTGCGGATGGCAGGCTGCGCCTCGGCGTCACGCAATCCTTCGCGGAGCGACCCCGCGACGGGCTGGAGCCTTTCCTGGACCGGTTCGGTCTGACATTCGAAGATATCGAGGTGTTCAGCGAAACGAGCCGGGAGGGCATGTATGACGCGCTTCTGGAAAGAAGCGTCGACATCATCGTCGGCCTCTCCACGGATCCGGAGATAAGCGATTACGAGCTTGTCGCGCTCAGCGATGCCACGGGGTTCTTTCCCGTCTATCAGGCCGCGCCGCTGACATCGGACCTCGCGCTGGAGCGGACTCCCGACATCGCCGCCGCCATGCAGAAACTGGCGGGCAGGATCGACGACGACATGATGCGGTCGCTGAACGCCGCTGTGCGCCTCGATGGCCGGCCGGTCAACCGCGTGGCGCGGCAGGCGCTTTACGACCTCGGCCTGGTGGCGAAGCCGCCACGCGAGCGCACGCCGGTTCTTGCCATCGCCATGGGACCGGAGACGATGGGCACCGATGCCGGCATCGAAACGCTGCGCGCGGTCCGCAAATCCATGCGCGGCCGCGACGTCAATCTTCTGTCGACCAATGTGCCGCTGGAAGCGATGGCAAGCGGCGAAGCGAGGCTGGCGCTGACGCCGGCGCTCTCCGGCTTCAGCCTGACCGATGGCCGCGTGACCCGCGATGAGCGTGTCGAGGCGATCGCCGCCATCGGCTCGACCTTCCTGCATGTGTTGACGCGCTCCGATGACCGCGCATTGCCGGAAGGAACGCTGACGATTGCGACGGGACCGGTGGGGTCGGCCTCGCATACGCTCGCGCTGGCCGTCGCCCACAACAGCAACCGAGACATCAGCGTCACGCCGCTGGATGACTTTGGCGCACAGGCCGCGTCAGCGGTATTGCGCGATGGCGATGCCGACCTGGCTTTGATCTTTGCCGCAAGAGGCCGTCAGGATCTGGTCGATCTTTTCGCGCGGTCGGACGATGTCACCCTTGCCGATGTTGCCGGCTGGTGGACCAATGCCGACCGTCTTTCCATGCCGGTCATGCGCGAGGCGCAGATCGCCGCGGGCACATATCCGGGCATTGACGAGACCGTCGAAACGCTTTCCACGCAAATGATCCTGTTCGGACCCGCCACATCCGACCGGTTCTTGATCGGCCAGCAGGGTCCCAATGCGTTCTTCGACGAGCCGCGACCGCTGCAGGATAAAAGCGTGGCAGCCATAAACCGGAATCTCGGCTTCCATGCAGCAGTCGACCCGCACCTGCGCCGCGCTGCCGCGCTGACGCCGGAAGTCAATATCCTTGACGACCGGATCAATCCCTATCCCGGTCGCGCGATCCTGATGATCGCGATCTTCGGGTATCTCGTATGGGCGGGCTGGCTCTTCGTCAGGCCAGAACGGGAAACGACCGACTGATAACAATCCGGAAACGAAAGTCTGCGGTCTTCAGTTTCGAGGAAGCGAACATCTCGGCAATCGCCTGTCCGGCGGTTGACAAAGCGCGGCGCGGGCCGCAATCTCGGCGCATTCACCCGGGGGGTCCCGACAAGGGGCTGAGATTCTGATAGCCGGTCCGCAAGGTCCGTGCAGCGCAGTGACCCGATGAACCTGATCCAGTTCATACTGGCGTAGGGATGGTGTTCGGGCTGCGCGTCTCCGGCAGAGACTTTTATGGCGTGTTTCACGCGGCCAATCTCCATTCATTACCGGGAACTGGGTCTCCACGCTTCGAGCACTGGAGGCTCCGACCAATGAAAGATATTTTCCCAACCGTCACCACGGGTCCGCTGCCCGCCTCGCGCCGCGTCTGGCACCGGGGGGCGCTTAATGCCGATATCCGCGTGCCGATGCGCGCGATCGATCTGCACCCGACAGCAGGCGAACCGCCTGTCACCGTCTATGACAGCTCCGGCCCCTATACCGACCCGCAAGCCGAGATCGCCATCGAAGGCGGGCTGCCGCGCCTGCGCGAAGCCTGGATCGCCGCGCGCGGCGATACGGAGCAATATGACGGCCGCCATGTGAAGCCGGAGGACAACGGTTTCGCCGAGGGCAAGCGGCTGGTGCCGGAATTTCCCGTGCGGCACCAGCCGAAACGCGCGAAGAACGGCCGCGCCGTTACCCAGATGGCCTATGCCCGCGCCGGTATCGTGACGCCGGAAATGGAGTTTGTCGCCATCCGCGAAAATCTCGGACGGCAGGCGGCAAGGCAGGCGATGGAACGGGACGGCGAAGCCTTCGGCGCCGAGATCCCCGATTTCATCACACCCGAATTCGTACGCGACGAGGTGGCGAAGGGCAGGGCGATCATCCCCGCCAACATCAATCACCCGGAACTGGAGCCGATGGCGATCGGCCGGAATTTTCTCGTCAAGATCAATGCCAATATCGGCAA
>NZ_DEPM01000236.1:0-380 GCF_002358775.1 Martelella sp. UBA3392 | reverse complement strand
ACGGTGATGGATCTTTCCACCGGCCGCAACATCCACAATATCCGCGACTGGATCATCCGCAATGCGCCGGTTCCGATCGGGACGGTGCCGCTTTATCAGGCGCTGGAGAAGGTCGGCGGCATCGCCGAGGACCTGACTTGGGAGGTGTTTCGCGACACGCTGATCGAGCAGGCCGAGCAGGGGGTGGATTATTTCACCATCCATGCCGGCGTGCGGCTGCACATGATCCCGATGACGGTGAACCGTGTCACCGGCATCGTATCGCGCGGCGGCTCGATCATGGCCAAATGGTGCCTGCATCATCACCGCGAGAGCTTCCTCTACGAGCATTTCGATGAGATCTGCGACATCGCGCGGGCCTATGATGTCAGCTTCAGTCT
>NZ_DEPM01000059.1:0-3406 GCF_002358775.1 Martelella sp. UBA3392 | reverse complement strand
ATCGTGAGCGGCGAAGTGCTGTTCGAGGGCCGCGACCTGCTGACGCTTTCCAGCGAGGAACGTCGCCGGATCAACGGCAAGCGGATCGCGATGATCTTCCAGGACCCGCTCAGCCACCTGAACCCGGTCTATCCGGTCGGCTGGCAGATCGCCGAAGCGGCGATGTGCCACGGCACAGGCAAGCAGGAAGCCTTTGCCCGCGCCCTGAAGCTGATGCAGCGCGTCGGCATTCCCGACGCCACGGCCGCGTTGAGAAAATACCCGCACCAGTTTTCCGGCGGACAGCGCCAGCGGCTGATGATTGCCATGGCGCTGGCGCTCAAACCCGACATTCTGATCGCCGACGAGCCAACCACCGCGCTCGACGTCACCGTGCAGGCGGAGGTGCTGTCGCTCTTGGAGGAGTTGCAGGCGGAAACCGGCATGGGCCTCTTGCTGATCACCCATGATCTCGGCGTCGTCGCCGAGGCGGCGGACCGGGCCGTGGTCATGGAAGGCGGAAGGATCGTCGAAACCGGCACGCCGCGCGAGCTCTATCACAACGCCCGGCACCCCTATACCCGGAAACTTCTGGCCGCGGCCCCCGGCAAGGGCGAGATGCGAACCGGCGAAAGCGCGCGCCAGCCGATCTTGCAGGTCTCCGGCCTCACCAAGACCTACGGCGCGTTCACCGCGCTGAAGAACGCCGATTTCGAGCTCCATGCCGGCGAAACCCTCGCCGTCGTCGGCGAAAGCGGCTCGGGGAAATCGACCGTCGCCAAGCTGATCCTCAGGCTCGAGGAGGCGTCCGGCGGCAAGGTGCTCTGGAAGGGGGAGGATCTGCTGACGAAATCGCACCGGCAGATGCGCGCTGTCCGCCGTCACCTGCAGATGGTCTTTCAGGACCCGACGCAGTCCCTCAATCCGCATATGTCGATCTACCAGATCATCTCCGAGGCCTGGGTGATCCACCCTGAAATCCTGCCGAAGGCGCAATGGCGCGACCGGGTGAATGAACTGCTGCAGCAGGTGGGGCTGAAGCCCGAGCATGCGGCGCGTCATCCGCACCAGTTTTCCGGCGGTCAGCGCCAGCGCATCGCGATCGCCCGCGCTCTGGCGCTCGAGCCCGAGGTGATCATCTGCGACGAGGCGGTCTCCGCGCTCGATGTCTCGATCCAGGCACAGGTGATCGCCCTTCTCGGCGAACTGCGCGACCGGCTCGGCATCGCCTTCATCTTCATCGCCCACGACCTGCCCGTGGTACGCGATTTCGCCGACCGGGTGCTGGTGATGCAGCACGGCGAGATCGTCGAACAGGGCACCGTCCGACAGATTTTCGAAAACCCGCAGGAACTCTACACCCAGCGCCTCCTCACCGCCGGCCTCGACCCCGATCCGGACGTGCAGGCAGAACACCGAAAGGCACGGCTGGCGCTGGAGGGAGCGGAGCCGCAGCGCGCCTGACAATTGTGATGGCGCACGGGAGCGCGCCCGACCGTTTCGCGGCGTTCAGAGAACGAATTCATCGAAAACCCAACGGCAATCCATCTCGTATTCCAGGCCGCCGATCGGCGAGCTTGGCGATATCCTGCCGCCCCGGATCAGTATCGGCAGGTGGAACGATATCAGCTTGTCGGGCGGCAGGTTGCGTTATTGCCGCCGTCCCGTTCGCCATCACCGCGCTCCCGCGCCGCGCCGGCAATCCGGCAGGCGCTCGATGCCGCGGGCAGCCAGCAACGCTCCGAACTTCGCATTATCTAACAGCGGAATCGCCGGCTCGCCGGGCCGGAGGGTGAGCGCGACATCAACCACCATGTCGGCAAGATCAACTCCGCCATCCATACAGCGGGCCGTGAAGGAAACGGAAAACGCACCCTTGCCGTCAATACCCTTCTGTTTGTCCGCTCTGATCTCAGACAACAGCGCCGCCATGCGCTCCGCATCATCGGGCGCAAGTACGAGTTCGACCGTATCGCGGCCGGGCGCGGCGTCGAGGCGGCGCGCGACCTGCAGGCCCGCCCGCTCCTCCTGCTCGTCCCGCCCCGGAACGGCCCAGCTGAGCGAAAGGGCGAGATCGCCATCCCCCACCGGCAACGCTGCCGGCTTGGTCAGGGCGACCACAAGCGCATGCGGATCGGCATCGAGCGGCGACGCGGCTTCAAGCGCTTGCGGTCCACCGCCGCCAATGGTGGAACAGGCAGCCGGAAGCATCAGGACGGCGCAACAAAAGGCGCGAAGCAAGAAACGACGAAGCATGATATTCCTCTCGATTGACAGATTATTATTATTGTTTTACGATAATTTTATATCGTCAATCAAGAGGCATCATGATGAACACCCCAAATTCCCCCGCCATGATCCGGCTTTGCAAGCGGATGAAGCTCCTGACGCGGGTTCTTCAGGTCATGCTTGCAGCCGGCCTGGTCTACGCATCATGGACGACGCTTTTTCGACCGGACGGGCTCGCCGCATGGCTGGCGGACGCTCTCGACCTAAACGTCGCCGTGACGATCACCCCGGCGATCGGGCTGGCTTTCATCACCATCGCGGCGATCATGGCGGGGCTGGTTCTTGCGGGGCTGCAAACCGTCTGGCAGCTTTTCGACCGGCTGCAACGCGAGCGCCCATTTTCCTACGAGGCGGCCGCCCTTATGCGCCGCGCGGGTCTGATCGCGCTTACCGGTGCGATTGCAGGCGTGGTCCTGCGCCCGGTCGCGACGCTCTTCGCAACGCTTGCCAACCCGCCGGGCGCACGGGCGATATCCATCGGTGTCGGTAGCGACCAGCTGATGCTGTTCCTGCTCGCCGGGTTCCTGTTCGTGATGGGCCATGTGATGGTTCTCGCCACCTCGATCAACGAAGACTACGAGCGTTTCGTCTGACCCATGCCGATCATTGTCAATCTCGATGTCATGCTCGCCCGCCGCAAGATGCGGGCGAAGGTCCTCGCCGAACATGTCGGCATCACCGAGCAGAATATTTCACTGCTGCGTTCGGGCAAGGTGAAGGGCGTGCGCTTCGAAACGCTCGAAAGGATCTGCGCCGCCCTCGACTGCCAGCCGGGCGATATCCTGGAATACCAGCCGGAAGAGACCGGCTGACCATCGGGATGCCTCGACCGCAAGAAGATTAAAATCCCAACCGTCATGGCCGGCCAAAATCTCAGCGTCCAGGAGGTCGACGATGGAATTTGGCTGATCAGCTTCATGCGCTATGATCTGGGATATATCGATTTGGAACAGCGAACCTTGCAGACCATAGAAAACCCGTTCGGCACAAGGTTGCCACCCATGTCTTAGGTACAATCTGTTACCTATGTCTTCGGGCTGTACAAAATAGTGGCTGGCGGACAGAGAGAATGCCTTGAACCACATTCAGAACCCGTCATCACCCGTCACATTACTCAACTAACCAACTGTATTGACGA
>NZ_DEPM01000124.1:0-8013 GCF_002358775.1 Martelella sp. UBA3392 | reverse complement strand
GGTCTTCCGTCGATGACCGGACAATTGCATGCCGAGATCGGAACGACCGCGGTGCGCGCCGTCGGCCGGTTTGCGGATGCCGTCGGCACGAGACAGATGCAGTTGACGAACGGTCTTGCCGGAACGGGCGACCGCTCCGCCGGCGAGGGAACGCTCTGGGCGAGCGGCAATTCGCTCTCGACCAATGTCGGTTCGGCAAACGGCCTTTCAGGCTATGATGTCTCCGGCGGCAACGGCGTCTTCGGCTACGACTGGCGGTTCGGCCAGGGCGTTGCCGGCGTCGCCGCCTCCTATGAATATGCCGATGTCTCGGCGAACGCCAACGGCTCCGGCGATGTCGGCACCTATCAGGCGGCGCTCTACGGCAGTTTCGATGCCGGCATGATGACATTTGCCGGCCGTGCCGGCCTCGGCTACGGCAATCTGTCGACCAGCCGGATCACCACGCTGGGCGCATATTCGGCCACGGCATCCGCCAGCGGCCATGGCACCGGCGGGTTCATCGAGGCCGCGGCGTTCTCGGACCTCGACATGGACGCGTTTACGCTGACGCCCTCGGCGACACTCGGTTACCGCGCGTTTCACCGTGACAGCATGCAGGAAAGCGGCAGCAGCTTCGCGCTCGCTATTCCCTCACAGACGTTCGACGAAACGCAGACCACGCTGGCGGTCGAACTCTCCAAGGATATCAGCTTCGACAATGGCGTGCGGCTTCTGCCGGCGATCAGCGCCGGCTGGCGGCATGATTACGGCGATACCGGCCGTTCACCGACGCTCGGCATCTTCGGAAGCGATTTCGATGTCGCAGGCGCGAATATCGGCGCCGATGCCTTTATCGGCCGTGTTTCGGTGACGGCCTTCGCCGACGACCGGTTCACCTTCGAAGCCGCCTATGAGGGCGAGTTCCGCGAGAACCTCGAGAGCCACATGTTCTCCGCCAAGGCCAGCCTCAGCTTCTGACAGCGAGCCAGAAAAAAAACGGGTGCGTCGCAAAGAAAAGGGCCGGATTTCCGGCCCTTTTCGGCGTCCTGACCGATCCGGATTGACCTGATGTTGACGAACGCCTTCAGCCCTTCCGGGCCGTGTTCGCTGCCATATGGCTGCCGCAGGCGCGCCCCCGGTGACGGTGCAGCTATCCGAGAGCCGGTATCAGGCAGAGTCAGCGTGAAGCTATTCCGTTCAGGAAAATATCGACAAGACGAGCGATAGGGTCGCTCGATGAAGCTTCTCGCTCCGTTGCGAGCGAGATCGCCGTTGCCACGCACACGATGTCGTCAAAGCTGACGTCGGCCCGGACGACGCCGGCAGCCTGCGCATTGGCCAGAAGCCGTTGGCCTTCCGCGCTGGTTGCGACACAGCCGGGGGTCCCGACCTGCAGAACCGTTCCAAGCATGGCCGCAAGGCCGCGATAGACATTCGTGTGGCTGACAAGCTGTTCCAGATAGCGGCGCAGAGTGCCGAGCGGATCGCGGCCGTGGTCCGAGTCACGACTGGAGGCCGCGAAGGCGACAAAGCGGGCACTGTATGTTGCGGCCAGTAGCTCTTCCCGTGTCGGAAAACGCCGATAGAGCGTTCCGATCCCGACCCCTGCGCGCTTTGCGACGTCGTCCAGCGTCACGGTGGCGCCTCGTTCCAGAAACACGTCCTCGGCCGCCGCCAGAATGCGCTCGCGATTGCGCTGCGCATCCGCGCGTAATGGAATTTGGTCCGACAAAAATCACCTCGCTGGGACTTGTTAAGTGGAGGATATCTCCATATAGGAAATGGAGCAATCCTCCACTTAATGGAAAGGCGAGTTTCATCATGACGGAACGGTTCAAGGACAAGGTTGTGGTCATCACCGGCGGAACGGACGGTATCGGCCTGACGACAGCCAAGGCATTCGCGGCTGAGGGCGCCCATGTATATATTACCGGGCGCCGGCAGGAGCGGCTGGACGAGGCGCTGCGGGAGATCGCAAACGGCGCCATCGGCGTGCAGGGCGATGTGAGCGATCCTGCCGCGGTCGATCGGCTTTACGCCCGGATAAAGCAGGATCATGGCCGCGTGGACGTGGTCTTCGCCAATGCCGGCGTGTCCGAATCCGCGCCGATCGGGGAGATCGGGGAAGACCATTTCGACCGGGTCTTCAACATCAACGTCAAGGGGACGGTCTTCACGGTGCAGAAGGCCCTGCCGTTGATGTCAGCCGGCGCGTCCATCGTGTTGGCCGGATCGGGCGCGGGCAGCAAGGGTTTCGCCAGCCTCTCGATCTACAGCGCGACGAAGGCGGCGATCCGGTCCTTTGCACGGACCTGGACGGTCGACCTGAAAAGCCGTGGCATCCGCGTCAACGTGGTGTCGCCGGGCATGGTCCTGACGCCGGCCATGGCGACCTACCTTCAAGATAATGCCGGCATCGAGGAATGGATGAACCAGGCGATCCCGTTCGGCAGGCTCGGACAGACTGAAGAGGTCGCCAAGGCCGTGCTGTTCCTGGCCTCGAACGAAAGCAGCTTCGTCGGAGGCGAGGAACTGATGGTGGACGGCGGTTTCGTGGCGGTTTGAAAGCCGGCGCCTGGAACATTGGGCTCGGATTGGCCGGGCACACAGACTTTTGATATGGCGGCCTCGCGTCTAGGCGGGGTCGCAAATCCTGGCGTTGGCGCGCTTGCCCCGCGTCAGGCCGTTCAGGCGTTAAACTGACTCGTCTCCATGCGAACGCATTTCTTCACCGTCCCGCGAAAGCCGCGGCGGAACAGCGGGCAAGATGCCGCTGTCAGCCCGCAAGGCGGGCGCATTTTTCTGAACACAAATTGTCGACAACCTGACGGCGGCGACGTATGCTCAAAGTCCGGACGTTGCCGGCCTGGTCGGATTAAGCCGGCTGAACGGATAGCATACAGCATCCGCGGGATTGTGTGAAAGCCCGAGAACCAGAAATGAGGCAGTGATGGCGGCAGCGGTAGAGGCGGCAAAAACGAAAACGCGCGGGTCGGGAACCCAGAAGGTCTACGAAACGCTGCGCCGGGAAATTCTGGCGATGGACCTGACGCCGGGGAGCCCGTTGGACGAGGTCAGGCTGTCGGAGCGCTTCGGCATGTCGCGCACGCCGGTGCGCGAGGCGCTGCTCAGGCTTGCAAGCGATGCGCTGGTGACGACGCTGCCCAACCGCAACACCATCGTTTCCGCCATCAATTTCGCCGAGATGCCGCATTATTTCGAAGCCTTGACGCTGATGTACCGGATCAGCACCAGAGGCGCGGCCGCGCGCGCGCCGCATGAGCGGGCGATGATGGCGAACATTCGAAAACGACAGGAAGAGTTCGTCGCCGCGGTGGAGGCGCAGGACGCCTTTGCCATGATCGAGGCCAATCGCGAGTTTCACGTCGCGATCGCCGAATTGGACGGCAATGCCTATTACACCGGCTTCTTCTCCCGGCTGCTTGATGAGGGTCGCCGTATACTCAGGCTCTATTATTCTACCTTTGAGGACCGGCTCCCGCGCCAGTATGTGAACGAGCACGAGGATATCATTGCGGCGATCGAAGCCGGGGATGCCGACAGGGCCGACCGGCTGGCAGTCGCCCATGCCGGGCAGATCGTGCGCCAGATCCAGGAATACCTGGCGCGGGAAGCCGAGCAGGCGCGCGCGCTGTCGCTGGGGTGAGCCATGGTTCATGATTATGGCGCATTGCCGCCACCTGCCCGCACAACATGAGGACTTGATGAAAGACCAATCCAAAGCAGACGTTGTCGTGATCGGCGGCGGCATTATCGGCTGCATGGCCGCGCGCTATCTCATCGAGGCCGGGCGAAGGGTCACGATCCTGGAGCGCAGCGCGATCGCGGCAGGAGCCAGCGCCGGCAATGCCGGCATTCTCGCCTTCCCGGAGATCGTGCCGATCCCCGCGCCCGGCATCACCTGGAAAGCGCCCGGCTGGCTGCTCGATCCGCTGGGGCCGCTTGCCATTCGCCCGGCCTATGCGGCAAGGCTGGCGCCTTGGCTCTGGCATTTCTGGCAGGCGAGCTCCAGGGCCAGTTTCGAGCGCGGGCTCAAGGTTCAGGCGGCGATGATGCGGCTGGCGGCCGCCGAATATGAAACGGTCCGCAAGGACGCGCGGCTGGCTTCCTTTATCGTCAATACCGGCACGCTCGACCTCTACGACAGCGAAAAGAGCTTTGCCGCCGCGACGCCCGACTGGGCAAGAAAGCGCGAAGCCGGCTTCGATTTCCACCGCGTCGGCCGCGGCGAGATCGAGACGCTTCAACCCGGCCTCGCGCCGCAGTTCGAACACGCGATCTACAGCGAGGACGGGCTGCAGGTTTCCGATCCGGCCGGCTTTACCCGCGCGCTCGCCGAAAGCCTGCGGGAGGACGGCGTAACGATCACGATCGGGGAGGCCGCCGCCCTCGAGCCGACCGAGGCGGGCGCGCGCATCCGCCTTGCCGATGGAGGCGTCCTTGAGGCGCGCACCGTCGTGGTTGCCTGCGGTGCGTGGTCCAAAACGCTTGCGAAAAGCCTGGGCGAGGCGGTGCCGCTCGATACCGAGCGCGGCTATAACACCACCTTGCCGGCTACGGCCTTCCCGCTGAAGCGCCAGCTTTATTTCAACGATCACTCCTTTGTCGTCACGCCGCTGAAGGCGGGTATACGCGTCGGCGGGGCGGTGGAGTTCGGTGGGCTCGACCTGCCGGCCAATTTCAAACGCGCCGAGGCGCTGTTGACGCTTGCCAAACGTTTCCTGCCCGGCCTTGAGACCGAGGGCGGGGAACAGTGGATGGGGTTCCGCCCCTCGATGCCCGACTGCCTGCCGGTGATCGACCGCTCGAAGGCCGCGCCGAACGTGCTCTACGCTTTCGGTCACGGGCATCTGGGATTGACGCAGTCGGCGGCCACGGCTCGCCTGATCGCGGAACTGGCCGGCCAGCAGAAGCCATCCGTGAACCTTGAAAACCTGCGTTTCGACCGGTTTTCCGGCTGGTAGGGCGCGCGGTCGTTCCGGGGCCGGCGTCTGCTGGCGGCAGGTAAGGTTTTCTAGATTGCAAAAGCCCGCCCATCGCGCTGTCGACAAACTGACGACAAATATGATAGGCGAATTTGATGAATGAAAAATCTCGGTCTTTGATCGAGTGAAGACGGAGAGACCGCTGCGATGACCAACCGCCCCGAACCGATCAGCAAAGACGAACGCAAGGGCCGGATTGAGCGCCTGCGCGCGGCCATGCAGGCCGCCGGCGTCGATGCGGTGCTTTTAGGCTCGACCACCAGCCTTGCCTATTTCACCGGGCTTGTCTGGCATGCGAGCGAACGCCTGGTCGGGGCTCTGGTCACCGCCGACAGCCTGACCTATATCGCGCCCGCCTTCGAGGTCTCGAAGATCGAGACGCTGGAGCGCCTCGACGGCGATATCGCCGCCTGGGACGAGCACGAAGACCCTGCGGCGCTGACGGCAAAGCTGCTCGGCCAGGGCCGGACGCTGGCGCTCGACGATGCGCTGCCGTTCGCCATCTATTCGGCGCTTGCCCGGCAGATTGCGCCGGAGCGGCTGGTTGATGGCGGGCCGATGATCTCTTCGCTGAGAGCAGTGAAATCGCCCGCCGAGATCGCGCTGATGCAGTATGCGATGAATGCCACCCTTGAAGTGCACAAGCGCGTTCACGCGCTGATCGAGCCGGGCATCCGCGCTTCCGAGGTCGTGCGCTTCATTGACGAGACCCACCGCGCGCTCAGCGGCTCGGGCAGCACCTTCGCGATTTGCTCCTTCGGCGCGGCGACATCGCTGCCGCATGGCGTCGATGGCGATCAGACCTATGCCGAGGGCGATATCATTCTCGTCGACACCGGCACGATTGTCGGCGGTTACCAGTCGGATATGACGCGCACCTATGTGAAGGCGGAGCCTTCGGCCGAGTTTTCGCGGATATGGATGATCGAACGCGAGGCGCAGCAGGCCGTGTTTGACGCCGCGAAACCGGGCGTTGCGGCTGAAACCCTCGACGATGCGGCGCGCCGCGTGATCGCCGCCCATGGCCTCGGCCCGGATTATCGCCTGCCCGGCCTGCCGCACAGGGCGGGGCACGGTCTCGGCATGGATATCCACGAAGCGCCGTTCATCGTGCGCGGCAATTCAGCGCCGCTTCTGCCCGGCATGTGCTTTTCCAACGAGCCGATGATCGTGGTGCCCGAAAAATTCGGCGTCCGGCTGGAGGACATCATCCATATGGGCGAGAACGGGCCGATCTGGTTCACCACGCCCGGCAAGGGGCCGACCGAGCCCTTCGCCTGAGCGCCGGGCTACCCATCGACTTCATCCATGGGGCAGATTGCGTCCGGCGCGCTTTCCGCATGGCGCGCATGCGACACCACGCCTGAAGGGAGACGGCATGAGCGACGATTTCGAAACGATTGCGATCGATGAGGCGCGGGCGCTGGGCGAGGGCCTGTTGCTGGCGGCCGGCTATTCGGAAGATCATGCCCGCACGATCACCGATTGCGTCGTGCGCGCGCAGATGGACGAGTGCCATTCGCACGGGCTCTACCGGCTGATCAGTTGCCTGGAACTGATCGAGCGCGGTAAGGTCGATCCGGTCGCCACGCCGGTTGTCGAGGACCGCGCGCCGGCGATCATCCGCGTCGACGCCCGCATGGGCGTTTCGCTTGCCGCCTTCGAGGCCGGGCTTCCCGTTCTCGCCGAAAAGGCGCGGCATTGTGGGCTCGCAGCGCTTGCGATCAACAATTGCTTTCATTTCTCCGCACTCTGGCCGGAGGTGGAAAGGATCGCCGATCAGGGCCTTGTCGCCATCGCCGTCACGGTCAGTCATGCATGGGTCGCGCCGGCGGGCGGCAGCAGGCCGGTGTTCGGCACCAATCCGTTTGCCTTCGCCTGGCCGCGCCCCGGCAAACATCCCTTCGTGTTCGACTTCGCCACCTCGGCGATCGCCCGCGGCGATATCGAACTGCACCGCCGCACGCAAACCCCGCTGCCGGAAGGAACGGCGATCGACGCCGACGGCAATCCCACGGCCGATCCGGACAAAGCTGCCGAAGGCGCCATGCTCACCTTCGGCGGCCACAAGGGATCGGCGCTTTCGGCGATGATCGAGCTGCTCGCCGGTCCGCTGATCGGCGATCTCACCAGCGCCGAATCCCTCGCCTTCGACGATGGCGCCAAGGTTACGCCATTTCATGGCGAACTGATCATTGCACTCGATCCAGCCTCCTTCATGGGACAGGCGGCCCTCGACAATCTGAAGCGCGGCGAGGCGTTGTTTGACGCTGTTGAAGGGCAGGGCGCGCGCCTTCCCTCCGCCAGACGCTACCGGGCGCGGGCCCGCAATACCAAGGCCGGCGTTATGCCGGTGCGCAAGAACGTGCTCGATGAGCTGCGGACACGCGCCGCTAAATCGACACCGAAATCCAACTGAGAACCAGATTGAGGATGCACCAATGAAGATCACCGGCGAATTGCTGATCGGCAACCAGACCCGCATGGGCGCAAACGGAACACTGACAGCCGTGGAAGCGGCCACCGGAAAGGCGCTTTCCGGCGCGTTCGGCGGCGCGAGCGCGGCCGATCTGGACGAGGCGGTTCGGCTCGCCTGGCAGGCTTTCTTCGCCTATCGCGAGACGGCGCTGGAAGACCGGGCGGCGTTTCTTGAAAAGGCGGCCGCAAATATCCTCGCCATCGGCGAACCGCTGATCGAGCGCGCCATGGCCGAGAGCGGCCTGCCGCGCGCGCGTCTCGAGGGCGAGCGCATGCGCACCGTCAACCAGTTGCGCCTGTTCGCCGGCGTCGTGCGCGAGGGCGCGTTTCAGGATCTGCGTTTCGATCCCGCCGATGCCGCACGCACGCCGCCGAAACCCGATCTCCGGCTGCGCAAGGTCGGCCTCGGCCCGGTTGCCGTTTTCGGCGCATCGAATTTCCCGCTGGCGTTTTCGGTGGCCGGCGGCGATACCGCCTCGGCGCTGGCCGCCGGCTGCCCGGTAGTGGTCAAGGCCCATCCGGCCCATCCCGGCACCTCGGAACTGGT
>NZ_DEPM01000037.1:5771-6152 GCF_002358775.1 Martelella sp. UBA3392 | reverse complement strand
CGAAATCGCGGCTGCCATCCGCCGTTTCCGCCCAGTCGGCGGTGTAGACGCCGGGCGCGCCATCGAGCGCATCGACGGCGATGCCGGAATCATCGGCAAGCGCCGGCAGGCCGGATTTGCGGGCCGACGCCAGCGCCTTGATCGCCGCGTTTTCCTCGAAGGTCGTCCCGGTCTCCTCGGGCACGTCGAAATTCAGTTCAGCCGCCGATTTGGCGGAAAAGCCGAGCGGCCCGATCAGATCCGCGATCTCGGCAATCTTGCCGGCATTGTGGCTGGCGACGACGATGGTCTTGGTATCGAGTGTGCGCATGTCAGGTCCTGATGAACGAAGTAAGGTTAGAGTGCGCCGCAGAGCCCCCAAACAATCTCCCCCCTTGAGGG
>NZ_DEPM01000037.1:0-5380 GCF_002358775.1 Martelella sp. UBA3392 | reverse complement strand
ACCCCTCTCTGCCCCTGTCGGGGCATCTCCCCCTCAAGGGGGGAGATTGAAAGGAGCGCGGGGCAAAAGCCGGGTACCATCACAGTCCCCAGAGCTTGCCCTCGGCGCATTCCAGGCTGTTGCCGGCGGGGTCGCGGAAATAGATCGAGCGGGCGCCGTTCGGCCAGAGGAAATCGCTTTCTATGGCGATGCCGTTTTCGTTGAGGCGATCGAGCATGGCGGCGAAATCGTCGTTCTTCAGCCGGAAGCAGACATGGCCCTGGCCCCGGCCGCCATGGGCGGGAACGGGCAGGGCGTCCGCCGCCGCGGGCTTTTCGGTTTCGTCCGGATTGAAGATCAGCAGAACGCCCGGTCCGCAACGGAAGAAAATATGCCGGTCGCCGGCACGTGAAATCTTTTCCAGCCTCAGCACGCCGCCGTAAAACGCTTCTGCTGCGTCGAGGTCGTCGACGTAAAGCGCGGTTTCCAGAACGGCGGCGATCGGGCTTTCCATGGCGTTACGCGCCCTCGACGGTCTTCTTCTGGAGATCGACGAGCTCGGCAATGCCGTTTCTGGCGAGGTCCAGCAGCGTCAGGAACTCGTCCTGGCTGAACGGCTTGCCTTCGGCGGTGCCCTGGATCTCGACGATGCCGCCGGTTCCGGTCATGACGAAATTGGCGTCGGTTTCGGCGGAGGAATCTTCCAAATAATCGAGGTCGATGACCGGTTGATCGGCGAAAATGCCGCAGGAGATCGCCGCGACATGGTCCTTCAGCACTTTGCCGGTCTTGACCATGCTGCGCGCTTCCATCCATTTCAGGCAATCGTGAAGCGCGATCCAGGCGCCGGTGATGGAGGCCGTGCGGGTGCCGCCATCGGCCTGGATCACGTCGCAGTCGACGCTGATCTGGCGTTCGCCCAGCGCTTCGAGATCGACGACCGCGCGCAGCGAACGGCCGATCAGACGCTGGATTTCCAGCGTGCGGCCGCCCTGCTTGCCGGCGGAGGCCTCGCGGCGCATGCGCTCGCCGGTGGCGCGCGGCAGCATGCCGTATTCGGCCGTCACCCAGCCCTTGCCGCCATTACGCAGCCACGGCGGCACGCGCTCTTCCAGCGAGGCGGTGCACAGAACATGGGTGTCGCCGAACTTCACCAGGCAGGAGCCTTCGGCGTGCTTGGAGAAGCCGCGCTCGAACGAGACTTTGCGCATCTGGTTGAGTTGTCTGCCTGATGGCCGCATGGTGGGATCCTTCCGGTTGCTTTTGGCCGCGTTCTACGGGCATGCGCCCGCTTTTGCAAAGAAAAACGCGTCGCCGACACGGGTCAATTGCGTGGCGACGCCTTCGCACTATATTAGGCGGGAAGCTTTCTCACGTTTCGGCAAAGAGTGCATGACCACAAATCGCAAAGCAAAGGTTGATATGCCCGCCATCTCGCTCGATGACCGTTCGCGCGAGGTCTTCCGCCGCATTGTCGAAACCTATCTGGAGAGCGGCGAGCCGCTCGGCTCGCGGAACCTGTCGCGGCTTCTGCCGATGTCGCTGTCGCCGGCCTCGGTGCGCAACGTCATGAGCGATCTGGAAGAACTCGGCCTCATCTATGCGCCCCACATCAGCGCCGGGCGGCTGCCGACCGAAAGCGGCCTGCGCTTCTTCGTCGACGCCTACATGCAGATCGGCGACCTGGCCGAGGGCGAGCGCGCTGAAATCGAGCGCCAGATGGGCCGCGTTGGCAGCGGCCAGCCGGTGGAGACGCTGCTGGACGAGGCGAGCCAGATGCTTTCCGGCATGTCGCGCGGCGCAGGGCTGGTGATGACCTCCAAGAGCGACACCGTGCTGAAACATGTCGAATTCATCCGTCTGGAGCCGACCAAGGCGCTGGCCGTGCTGGTGGGCGAGCACAACCAGGTCGAAAACCGGATCATCGATCTGCCGGCCGGCACCACCTCGTCGCAACTGACGGCGGCGGCGAATTTCCTGAACGCGCACCTCAACGGCCAGACCCTGCCGGAGCTGAAATCCGTGCTGACGCGGCTGAAGGACCGGGTGCGCCAGGAACTCGACCAGCTGTCGCAGGATCTCGTGGGGCGCGGGCTTGCCGTGTGGTCGGGAAGCGCCGAGGACGGCAATCCGGGGCGGCTGATCGTGCGCGGGCGCGCCAACCTGCTGGAAGGGGTGGCCGATGCCGCCGATATCGACCGGTTGCGCATGCTGTTCGACGATCTCGAAAAGAAGGACAGCCTGATCGAGCTGATCAATCTCGCCGAAAGCGGCTCGGGTGTCAGGATTTTCATCGGCTCGGAAAACAAGCTGTTTTCGCTGTCGGGCTCGTCGCTGGTGGTCGCGCCCTATCGCGACAGCGACAATCAGGTCGTCGGCGCGGTCGGCGTGATCGGGCCGACGCGCCTTAATTATGCCCGGGTGGTGCCGATGGTGGATTATACCGCGCATCTGCTGTCGCGGCTTTCCAGCACGCGCTGATCGCGACGACCCCATATCAGCCCTTGATTTTTCAAGGCCGAACCTCGATATCGGGGCTCAAGAAATTCACCATTGAAATGAAATCTGCGGAGACGTCATGACCGACGAGACCAAGAAAAACGGAACTGACGAACAAATCAAGGAAACGGTGCTCGATCTCGAAGCCGAGATGGATGCCGCGGCCGCCGAGGATATCGCCGAGGAGGCTCAGCCCGAGCCCGATCCGCTTGAGGTCCTGAAAGCCGAGAACGAAAAGCAGCGCGACCAGCTTCTGCGCCTTGCCGCCGAAATGGAAAACCTGCGCCGCCGCACCGCCCGCGACGTCAAGGACGCCAAGGCCTATGCCGTGACCGCGTTCGCCCGCGATATGCTGAGCGTTTCCGACAATCTGCGCCGCGCGCTGGATGCGATCCCGGAAGACAAGCGCACAGAGGAGATCAAGGGCTTCATCGAGGGCGTCGAGATGACCGAACGCTCGATGCTGTCCGGTCTCGAACGCCACGGCGTCAAGAAGATCGAGGCCGAGGGCGCGCGCTTCGACCCCAATATCCATCAGGCGATGTTCGAGGTTCCAAACCCGGAAATCCCCGCAAACACGGTAGTTCAGGTCGTCCAGGCCGGCTACATGATCGGCGAACGCGTCCTGCGCCCGGCCATGGTCGGCGTCTCCAAGGGCGGCCCGAAGCCGGAAGCGGCCCAGCCGACAGACGAAGCGCCGAAGGACGAGTGATTTCGCCGGGGCGGCGGTCGTTGCGAGGTTTTCTCTCCCTCTCGGTCGAGTAATTATTGGCTATTTTTCTCACCCACGACCCAAGTTCGAGTATGCCGTCGATCCCCGTTCGGCGTCATCCTCGGGCTTGACCCGAGGATCCAAGCACCTCGCCCCGCGACTGGCGTCTGCGGATAATAACCCGTGAAACTCCGCTCACTCCTCTCGCGACAGACGTGGTTAGATGCTCGGGTCAAGCCCGAGCATGACGTAATTTATGGGGAGGGGCTGCTAAAAAACGAGGGCAAGAGCCCTCAAGCCGCCGAGGAATCCGGGTCCGAATTCAAAAACGCGTAGATCGCGCTGTCGCTGTCGGAAGCGCGCAGCTTGCGGGTGAGCTCTTGGTCGCGCAAGAGGCGGGCGACGCGTGAGAGCGCTTTCAGATGGTCCGCGCCGGCGCCTTCCGGGGCCAGCAGCAGAAAGGCGAGGTCGACGGGCTGGTCGTCGAGCGCGTCGAAATTGACGGGATGCTGAAGCCTGGCGAACACGCCGGCAATGTGGTCGAGCTTCGGCAGCTTGCCGTGCGGAATGGCGATGCCGTTGCCGACGCCGGTGGACCCCAGACGCTCGCGCTGCAGGACCACGTCGAAGATTTCACGCTCCGGTATACCGGTCACGGCTTCCGCGCGGGCGGCGAGTTCCTGCAGCAATTGCTTCTTGGAATTGGCCTTGAGGGCGGGGATGATCGCTTCCTGTTTCAGCAGGTCGTCGAGTGCCATGTCCTGGTATCCTGGCGTGAAAAGCGGACGCCTTGCGGCGCCCGCCGGTTTGAGGGTCAGCCCTGAATGCCGGCTGTGTCGATCCAGCCGATATTGCCATCCGGGCGGCGATACACAATGTTCAGCGTCTTGTTGTCCGGGTTGCGGAACAACATCAGCGGCTTGTCGGTCATGTCGAGCGCCATGACGGCGGTGGCGACAGCCATGGTGCGCACCTCGGCCTTGGCCTCGGCGACGATCGCCGGCGCGTAGTCTTCCGGAATTTCGTCGTCGTTTTCGGGCGGCGTGTCCATCACCGAATAGGCGAACTCGGCGGAAACGGCCTGGCCGTTGTGGTGATCCTTGAGCTTGCGCTTGTAGCGGCGCAGGCGCTTGGCGATCCGCTCGAAGGCTGCCTCGAAAGCGGCCTGGGGATCATGCGCCTTGCCGGCTGCGTGCAGCACGGCGCCGCTGTCGAGATGGACCTTGCAATCGGCCTCGAAGCCGCCGCCGGCCTTTTCCACGGTCACCTGGCTGGAATAGCCCCCGTCGAAATATTTGGTGACCGCTTCCTCGATCTGATCCTCGATTTTTTGGCGGAAAGCCTCGCCGACTTCCATTTGCTTGCCCGAGACGCGAACACTCATGGTTATGCCCTTCTTCTTGTGTTTCCACGAGCCACTTTAGGCCAAGCTTCGATCTCCTCCAAGAGGGTCGGATCACTGGCCCTGTTGGCAGTGTGATGACAAACGGCCATCAATATCTATTTGGGCTTTTTTCAGCCGTTTGCCAGCGGGAAATCTGCAATTCGTTCCGCGTTCTTCATGCCGTCCGTCCATTGGGCTCGCCATCTCGGCGCCGGCGTCCGGCCATGAAACCATTCAAGTGTCGGTTCGCGCCCTTTGCGGCGGATGCTCTATCGTTCATGGACCGCGAAGTCAATGCGACCCCGGTTTTGTCTGCTCTAACCGTTTTAACCGGCTGCAACCCGCGCAAGGGCCCGCTTCTCCCGGCGTCGCTGGACAGAGGAGGGGATGTTCATCGCCTCGCGGTATTTGGCAACCGTCCGGCGGGCGAGCGTGATCCCGTCCTCCTTCAGCACCGCGGCGATATCGTCGTCGGACAGCACCGCGGCCGGCGTCTCGTCGTCGATCAGCCGCTTGATCCTGTGGCGCACGGCTTCGGCGGAGTGGCTCTCGGCCTCGTCATCGGCCCCGGCGATCGAAACGGTGAAGAAATAGCGCAGCTCGAACAGCCCGCGCGGCGTGAGGATGTATTTGTTGGAGGTAACGCGGCTGACGGTCGATTCATGCATCTTGATCGCCTCGGCCACCGTTCTGAGATTGAGCGGGCGCAGATGATCGACGCCATGCCGCAGAAAGCCGTCCTGCAGGCGCACGATCTCGCCGGCGACCTTCATGATGGTGCGGGCCCGCTGGTCGAGGCTGCGGGT
>NZ_DEPM01000094.1:0-15755 GCF_002358775.1 Martelella sp. UBA3392 | reverse complement strand
TCAGTTCTCAGTGAAAATCAACAAGCCATGAATAAACACCTGATTATTGGGACTTCTATTTTTTCGGCTGAACGCTTGCCGGTTTCGCACTAGCCGTAAAGCATGTCCGGCAGGAATGTGACGATCTGAGGGAACAGGGCCAGCAGCAGCACGAACATGATCATGATCACCAGGAACGGGAAGGTCACCTTGGCGATATAGGCCGTGCTGCGGCCGGTGATGTTCTGGATCACCGCGAAATTGAAGGCCACCGGCGGCGTGATCTGGGCCATTTCGACGACCAGGACCATGAAGATGCCGAACCAGAGCTTGTCGAAGCCGGCCGTTTCCACCAGCGGCAGGACCACTGGCAGCGTCGTCGCGATCATTGCGAAGCCTTCAAGCGCCGTGCCGAGGATCAGATAGAGCGCGATCAGCGCCACGATTAGCAGGATCGGTGATAGGTTCATCTCGGTCACGAAGTTGGCGACGGCGGACGGTATGCCGAGCGTGGAGGTGATATTGCCGAGCACCGAGGCGCCGAGAATGATGATGCCCATGACCGAACATGTCTGCACCGCGCCAAGCACGATGTCGCGCATCACCCGCAGCGAAAGTGCCTTCTGGAAGAGGGCAACGAGGAAGGCGCCGACGACGCCGAGCGCCGCGGCTTCCGAGGGCGTCGCGAGACCGCCATACATCGAGCCCAGCACGCAGACGATCAGGAACATGGCGGGCGCGAGATCGCGCAGCGCCGCAACGCGCTGACGGAAGGGAATGTGGCGCAGCGCGCGCTCGCTTTCGGGAACAAGGTCCTTCTTGATGCTGCTGCGGATCATGATATAGGCGCCGAAGGTCGAGGCCAGCAGCAGGCCCGGAATGAAGCCGGCGGTAAACAGTCTGAGAACGGATTCATTGGCGAGAACGCCATACATGATCATCACCGTCGAGGGCGGGATCAGGAAGCCAAGCGTGCCTGCGCCTGCGAGGCTGCCGATGGCAAGTTCCGGCGAATAGCCGCGGTTCAGGAGTTCCTTCAGCGTCATTCGCCCGACGACCTGCGTTGTTGCCGCCGACGAGCCGGAAATTGCCGCAAAGATCGAACAGCCGACGATATTGACATGTAGCAGGCGGCCCGGCAGCAGGCCCGCCCATGGCGCAAGTCCCGAAAACAGCGCCTGCGAAAGCTTGGTGCGAAACAGAAACTCGCCCATCAGGATAAACAGCGGCAGGGCCACCAGATCGGGCGTCGTCAGAATGTTGAAGATGTACTGCGGAAACAGCCGGTCGATCGGAATGTGGGTGAAGAAGGCGGCGAGGCCGATCGCGGTCGTCAGCAACGCAATGCCGATCCATGCGCCTGCGGCGAGAGTTCCGAACAAAAGCCCGAAAAGGCTTGCGACGACCGTTCCCATAAGTTCACCTTTGATTAAAGCTGCGGTCTCTGCCGCACCGGCGCTGTTCCGGTGAAAAAATCACCTCAAATGCGCTTTCATTGTTTTGGACGTATCCGGCGGAAGGCGACATCCGCTCCTGCCGGATATGCCTCTGTCACTCGATGGCGCTGGCCGCGCCCAATTGGGGGTCGTTGACCACATTGCCGCTAACAGCGGTGATAAGCCGGGCGATCATCTGGAAGGCCAGGATCGCGGCGCCAAGCGTCAGCACGGCCTGGGGGATCCACAGCGGCGTGAAACTCTCCTGCGAGACATCGCCATAGCCATAGTTGCGCAGCGTGAACTTGAAGAGCCATATCGCCAGGGTGACGGTGACGGCGGAACCGAGCGCGGCGGAAACAATCTCGAGAACCCGGACGAGCCCGGCCCGACCTGAAGAAAGAATGAGTTCAACGCGCAATTGCAGTCCGGCCCGCAGTGTCATGCCGGAGCCCAGCAGAAAGGCCGCGCCCATCAGGTAGGCGCTATACTCCCAGCCAATGCCCGTTCCCGAAGGGACAAAGCTCAGATATCTGCTGAAGAAGGCGAGCAGAATATCCGTCAGCACCAGCAGAGTCAGGCTTGCGATGCAGAGCCCGGCAAGCCATGCGCCGAAGAGTGAAACCAGATCTGCGGTCCTTTGCAGGACCGCAGCAGGTCCACGAAATCCACCGAGGGGGCGGGTGTTTTCGCGAGACGGGGTATCACTCATTTCAGTCTTGCGCGCTTTTCGTTGCGAGGAATTCGTCGGCATAGGGCTTGGCGTCCGGAACGCGTTCGAAGAACGCGGACTGTACGGTCGTGGCCTTGTCGGCAATCTCCGCCTTCAGCTCATCCGAAAGCGGAACCAGAACCATGCCGTTGTCTTCCATGATCTTGATGCTCTTTTCGTCGGCTTCGCGCGACACGTCCCAGAACGCGGGCTCCAGTTCAGCGGCGACATCAAGAATGGCGGCCTGATCTTCTTCGGAAAGATCGTTCCAGACATCCATGTTGATGGTAACTGCGTTGGAGCCCCAGGTGTGGTTGGTCGGGTAGATGTATTCCAGGAATTCCCAGAAGCGGCCGTCAACGCCGGAGGTGGCCGAGGTGGCAACGCCATCGACGCGGCCGGAAGCCAGCGCGGGCAGAAGCTCGCCCCACGGCATGACCACGCCGTCCATGCCGATGCTGCTGATGATGTCGACGGTGTTCTTGTCGGCGCCGCGCACCGGAATGCCATCGAAATCGTCGATGTTTCCGATCTTCTCCTTCAGATAGACATACTGTGCCGGCGACGGCACCATGTAAATCAGCTTCTGGTTATACTGCTCGAACAGCTTCTCGAATTCGGGACGCAGATAGGTGTGGTATTCCTTCAGCTCATCCATCGAGGTGACCAGGAAAGGCACGCCCTCGGCGCCGAACATGGGATTGGAGCCGACCTGCTGGCTGATGTTAATGTCAGCCATGTCGACAAGACCATCGCGGACTGCGGCGAGCTGGTCGGGGCCTTTGAAGCCGAGCGAACCGGCGGCGTTCACGGTGATGGTCACCTCGCCATCGGTGGCCTTCTCGACGGCTTCGGCAAAGGTCCGAGCATTGTCGACCATGAAATTGCCTTCCGGAAGAACGTCGGAAAAGCGGAGATTGGTTTCCGCGGCGGCGATGCTCGCAGAGGCGATCAGCGCGGCGGTAGCGATGCCGGTTGTTTTAAGCAGTTTCATACGTCTGTTCCCTACTTCGTTGCGATCAACCGGCGGCGCAAAGGCATTTCACATACGCGCCGGAAGACCTGAACCCATTTTTTGTACGCAGTTCCGCAGGTTAGAGATGTTGTCCGTGCAGGAAAAACACTGGTTCGCTCTGATGTGATCGTGAAAACCTATGTTTACGTCTGCTTGCGCGCCCAGCTTCGCAGCGCTTAAAATACGATCGACGCCCGGTCCGCCATGTTCGATCGTGCAGCTTGTAGTGGCGCGTTGCACAGGAGGCTACAACAAATCGGCGTTTTCATGTATATCCGCCGCAAAAAACCGTCGTATGTCGTGCCCGTCTCGGTGTCAGTCGTCGCGATACTGCGTCTCAAAGCCAGATAAAACCGCGTATGGCACAAAAGCGCGATTGCAGGGACGAGCGTCATGGATATCCGCAAGCTGAAGTCTTTCGTCAAGATCATCGATATCGGCAGCATCACCCGTGCGTCAGCGATGCTGCATATCGCCCAGCCTGCGCTCAGTCAGCAGATCGCAGCCCTTGAGGCCCATTACGGCCGGCAATTGTTGATCCGCTCCAAACGCGGCGTCGTTCCGACAGAGGCGGGCAAGGTGCTCTATCGCCATGCGCAGCGCATCCTGCGCCAGATCGACGAGGCCGAACTCGATATCGCCAGCGCATCCGAGGAAATCACAGGCGTCGTGCGGGTCGGCCTTGCGCCGCTCGGTCTCGGCGCGCTTCTGGCGGCGCAATTGATCAAGAAGATTCGTGCCGAATATCCGGGCATCGTGCTCTACGTCAACGAGAATGTCGGCGGCGGAACCATGAGCGAGTTGCTGATGACCGGCAAGATGGACGTGGCTCTGATCTTCTATCCCGGTCCCATTCCGAGCCTCGGCTTCGAACGCATACTGACCGAGGAACTGCATTTCGTGACGGTATCGGAGGAATTCGAAGACGGCGCGGATGTTGGCTTCGCCGATGTGGCGCAGCGCGACCTCATCCTGCCGAGCCGGGTCCATACCCTGCGGCAGGTCATCGAGACCAATCTCGGCCGTATGAGCCTTGCCCCGCGCATTATCGCCGAGACGGAGTCGATCTCCGTGCTTTCAAACGCACTTGGCGAAGGGCTCGGAGACACGATCCTGCCGCTGTCTGCGTGCAAGGCCGTGCAGCGCCGGCTGCCCGAGGCGAGAAGCTTCCGTATCCGCAATCCCAACATGCGCATCAACATGTCGGTCTGCTGGTCGGCGCAGTTGCCGTTGAGCGAGGCGACGACGGTGGTTCAGGAGAACCTCGTCGCGCTCGCCCGCCAGCATGGCGAACAGCAGGATTAGCTGAGTTTCGCGACCGCATCCGCGATTTTAGCGCAGGCGGCTTCGATGATTTCCATCGACGTCGCAGTCGAGATACGGAAATAAGGCTCAAGCCCGTAGGCGCCGCCATGCACCGAAGCGACGCCTGCCTCTTCCAGGAGGTAAAGGCTGAAATCGAGATCGGTCTCGATGGTCTTGCCGGCTGGAGTCTTCTTGCCGATGACGCCGGCGCAGTTCGGATAAAGATAGAAGGCGCCGTCCGGCAACAGGCAGGAAAGTCCGGGGATTGCATTGATCAGCTCATGCGCGCGATCACGGCGCGCACGGTAGACCGAGACGGTTTCCTCGACGCTGTCCTGCGGACCGGTCAACGCGGCAGCGGCGGCGGCCTGGCTGATGGAGGACGGGCAGGAAGACATCTGTGACTGCAGCTTGTTGATCGCGTCGATCAGGAATTTCGGCCCGACCGCATAGCCGATCCGCCAGCCTGTCATGGCATATGACTTGGAAACGCCGTTGACGACCAGCGCCTGATCGGCAAGCTCCGGCATCACGCTCACAATGCTCTGTGCCGGAAAGTCCGCAAACCAGATGCGGTCATAGATTTCGTCGCACATCACCAGCACATCTGGGTGTCGCTTGATGACCTCGCCGAGCGCGCGCAGTTCTTCGGCGGTGTAGGCAGCGCCCGTCGGGTTCGACGGCGAATTCAGGATCACCCAGCGGGTGCGCGGGGTGATCGCAGCCTCGAGCGCCTCGGGCGTTAGCTTGAACCGGGTGCTCTCGTCGCAATGGACGATCACCGGCGTGCCGCCATTCGCAACCACCATGTCCGGGTAGGAGACCCAGTAGGGCGCAGGCACGATGACTTCCGTGCCGGCTTCGACCGTCGCCATCATTGCAACGAACAGGATCTGTTTCGCCCCGCCGCCAACGCAGATGCGATCAAGATCGCAGTCGATGTCGAGCCTTGTCTTGAAGTCATGCTGGATGGCCTTGCGCAGCGCGACCGTGCCGTTGACCGGCGTATATTTGGTGTCGCCTTCCGCGATTGCCTTGACGCCGACCGTCTTGATCGCGTGCGGGGTGTCGAAATCCGGTTCGCCCACCGTAAGGTTCAGGATCTCGCGACCTTCGGCCTTGAGGTCGCGCACCTTCTGGGCGGCGGCGGTGCTTGGAGAAACGCGGATCGATGTCACGCGGGTGGCAAGTTTTTCTGCCGACATGAGGTACTCCTCGGTTTGCTATTCTGGCTGAGGCGACGGCGTCCTATTTGTTGCCGGTGAGAATGACGTCGCCGCCGACGCGCTTGCCCGTCCTCAGGCCGCCCGGCACCTGCAGGGTCGGCAGCAGTTCGATCAGGCCGATATTGACGTATTGCGGCGTCTCAATCGCGTATTCGACGGCGTCGGCGATGTCGGAGACCTGCGGCATCTCGAAGCCTTCGAAATACTTCTCGCGGGCTTCCTCGGGGCTGATCTTTTCGACGCGGGCGAAAATATCGGTCTCGACCCGGCCGGGACTGATTTCGGTGACCCGCACGCGCCGTCCGAAGGCATCGACGCGCAGTTGCCGGGAAACAGTGTGCATTGCGGCCTTGGTGGCGTGATAGGCGATGTGACCGCCGAATTCGTAATGGCCGGCCATCGAGGTGATATTGAAGATATGCCCGCGGTCGCGCTCCATCATTTTCGGCAGCAGCAGGCGGGCGAGATGCAGGCCGGCGCGCAGGTTGACGTCGATCTGCTCGTCGATGTCGAAGGCATCCGACTGGAGAATGCTACCCGGCCGCGAGACGCCGGCGCAATTGACCAGCACGTCAATATCAAGCCCGGAGACCATTTTCGTCACCGCCTCGGTGTCTGAAACGTCGAGCACATGCGTGACGATGTTGCCGTTGGTCGCGGCAAGTTCCTCAAGGCTCTTTGCGTTGCGCGCAACGGCGTGGACTTTCAGCCCCTTCTCGGCCAGCCTTTCGGCGATAGCGCGGCCCATGCCGGTAGAAGCGCCCGTGACGAGAGCGGTTTTGTAATCAGAAGCGGGCATCGGTATTCCTTGTGTTCAATATGTCTCAGAATTCGGCATCATCGGCGCGTCATCGGTGCGACCACGCCGCCGGCAGACAGGATTTTCGCCCGCAGCAGGGTTGCCAGTTCGAGCGCGCCGGGCGTATCGGAATGAATGAGGATTGACTGCACCTGCATGTCGATTTCCTCGCCTGTGACGCAGGTGATCTTCTGCTCGCCCAGCACCTGGAAGACACGGGCGAGAACCGCATCCACATCCTTGATGACAGCGCCCTTCTGGTTGCGTGGTGCAAGCTGGCCGTTCGGCAGATAGCCGCGATCGGCGAGAAACAGCCGGACGACCTTGCGTCCGCGCTCCAGCGCCGCCTTTTCCAGCGCGCTTCCGGGCAGAACCAGAAAGGCGATCTCGGGATCGAAGTCACCCGTTGCATCTGCAAGCGCCTCGGCGATCGCCGTATCGGCGCTAGCCAGATTGCCAAGCGCGCCATGGGGATTGAGGTGGGTGATCCGGTGGCCGGCGCGGCGGGCAAAGGCATCAAGCGCGCCAAGCTGGTAGAGGACATGGGCCTGCAATTCGCCTAGCGGCATATCCATCTTGCGGCGACCGAAACCCATCCTGTCGGGGAAAGCCACATGGGCGCCGAGATCGACGCCCTTTTCCTTGGCGAGACGGACGGTGCGGTCCATGATCACCGGATCGCCGGCATGATAGCCGCAGGCAACATTGGCGGAGGTGATCTGGTCCATCAGCGCTGCATCATCAGCGATTTCGTAAGGGCCGAAACCTTCGCCCAGATCCGCGTTGATATCGATCTTCATGGCTGAGCCTCCAGTTCGAACAGAATGTCGCAATAGCCCACCACCGTTCCGGACGCTGGGATGTCGGAGGCGATGACGCCCGATGCTGGCGCTTCGATCGGCGCGCGCACGCAGCCGTCGGCAACGTAGCCGATGATCTGGCCCGCGCGGACGCTCGAACCGAACGAGACTGCGGAAAGCCCGTCATCATCGCCGCACGGCTGAAACAAGCCAAGCGCGGGGCTTCGGACGGAAACACGCGTGGTTGGAGCGGGACCAGTGACCAGCGACGCTTGATGTTCTGCCTCGGGCAGGACGAGTTCCAGAAAGCCATCGACGCCATCGATCCGGAGTTCCCGGATACCGGTCTGACGCATGCCTTCGCTCAGGGTTTCGAGTTCGGTTTCAGAAAACATCGCGGCTCCAGCTTTGAAACAGTCTTCGGCCTGTCGCGACTTGCTGCCGGGTTTCTTCGAGGTAGGCTGCGAAGGCCTCTTCGGCCTCTCTCATTCCGGCAAGGGTCAGCGGTTCGAACCGGATCAGATCGCCTGGTTTTGCCTGCGCCACCCGCCAGAGATCAGCGTCGATGACGCAACCGATCTTGGGGTAGCCGCCCATCGTCGCGGCATCGGCGAGCTGAATGATCGGCTGGCCGGAGGCCGGCACCTGGATGATGCCGGGCGCGATGCCGTGAGAGCGCAACTCACCTTCCGTCCACCGTTCCAGTATCGGACCCTCAAGGCGATAGCCCTGGCGGTTGCTCTGCGGGGTGACCTTGTAGGCCTTGCCATAAAACCCTTCCAGCGCGGTTTCCGTGAATTGCCCGGTTTCCGCCGAGGGGATCACGCGGAGGCGAATTTCGGCTTCGCCATCCTGTCGCAGCGGTGGAAGGTTGACGCTGATGCGGCTCAGCCTGCCCGGCGCAGAGCGGCCCTGCAGGCGATCGCCGGGCTTGAGAACCCGGCCTTCGAAGCCGCCGAAGCCTTCGCGCAACTGGGTGCTGCGCGAGCCCAGCATTTCCGGCACGTCGATGCCGCCGGGAAGCGCGAGATAGACCCGCGCGCCATCGCGCATCGCGCCGAATTCGAGAACCTGCCCGGCAAGCGCCGTCCCGGCAAAGCAGCGGGGCAGTGCGAGGCCGTCGAGCCTGGCGTCGCAGGCAGCGCCGGCAATCGCAAAGCCGGTATCCTCGATGAATTCGAACCGCCCTGGCGTCAGTGGAATTTCGAACGTGGCGTCAGTATCGGCATTGCCGAGAAGCCAGTTGGCGATGCGGTGAGAAAGCGGGTCCATCACGCCCGCCGATCCCAGGCCCTCGGTCCAATGACCGTGTCGTCCGAGATCCTGAACGGTGGCAAGGGCCGGGAGTGCAACAACTTCGATCATGCGATCACCTCCACCGGCCTGAACCGGATCTGGTCGCCCGGTACGAGAAGGGCGGCAGGCTCGCGCATCGGGTCGAAGAACACGGTGTCGGCCGTGCCGATCGTGTTCCAGCCGCTCGGCCCGGCCGAGGCCGATACCCCTGTCTGCAGACCGGCGACGGACAGCGAGCCGCCCGGCAGGTTTTGAAGCGGCACCTTGCGCCGCGGCGTTTGAAGGCGCGGATCGAGCCCGCCGAGATAGCAATAGCCCGCATGGCTGCCGACGGCGAACACCGTGTAGCTGGGCGCTGCATGACGGCGCACCAGTTCGTCGATGCCAAGGCCGGTCATCTCGGCGACCTCATGGATATGCGGGCCGCCCGCGCCGCCATAGGTGATGTCGATGTCGAGCACCTTGCCTGTGAGCGTCTTGGTGCGTCCGCTTTGCCACAGCGCATCGAGGCGCATTTCGAGAATGTCGAGGTCGGGCGGCACGTCCTTCAGCCGCAGCGCCAGATTGGTCATGCCCGTCGCGGCCTCGGCCACGCATTTCCATGTCGAGACCTCCTCGGCCATCGCCCAGATGCGCTGCTGGTGGGGGAGGTCAAACGGGCAATCGACCTGATAGATCAGGGCGCGGCTGCCAATCGGAAACAGGCCCTGTTCAGGCATGATCGCCTGCCTTGCCCTTCAAGAGGCGCTCGAGATGGTGGATCGAAACGCCGCCGGCGGCAAAGCCGGTTTCGGCGATCAGATCGCGGTGAAGGGAGAGGTTAGTGCTGATCCCCTCGACCCGCATTTCGGCGACCGCCGCATGGGCGCGCGCAAGCGCTTCGGTCCGGTCCGCGCCATGTGCGATCACCTTGGCGATCATGGAATCGTAATGCGCTGAAACCGCGCCGCCGGAATTCATATGCGTGTCGACCCGGACGCCGGGACCGCCCGGCAGATGCAGCGCGGTAACCCGTCCCGGACTTGGCGCGAAGGTTTCGGGGTCTTCGGCATTGATGCGACACTCGATCGCGTGGCCGGCAGAGACGATATCGTCCTGCACGAAGGGCAAAGGCTTGCCGCAGGCCATCTCGATCTGCAGCGCGACGATATCGAGACCCGTCACCATTTCGGTGACCGGGTGTTCCACCTGAATGCGGGTGTTCATCTCGATGAAATAGAACTGGCCGTCCTCATAGAGAAACTCGAACGTGCCGGCGCCGACATAGCCGATATCGACGCAGGATCGGGCGCAGCGCGCACCAATTTCGGCCACAAGCGCGCGGTCGATCCCGGGCGCCGGGGCCTCCTCGATTAGCTTCTGGTGTCGGCGCTGCATCGAACAATCGCGATCGCCGAGCCAGACCGCATGGCCATGGGCATCCGCCATGATCTGGATTTCGACATGGCGCGGGCGCTCAAGGAATTTTTCCAGATAAATTTCCGCATTGCCGAAGAAGCGTTCCGCCTCCTGTCGGGTCAGCATGGCAGCCTCGGCAAGCTCTTCCGCCCGCCGCACGACCCGCATGCCGCGCCCGCCACCGCCGCCGGCAGCCTTCAAGATCACCGGGAAGCCGGTTTCTTCGGCGATCGGCCGCATACCGGCTGGATCTGCCGGAAGCGCGCCTTTTGAACCTGGAACGCATGGAACGCCGGCGGCCAGCATGGCGGCCTTGGCCTCGACCTTGTCGCCCATGCGGCGCATGACGTCGGCGCTTGGACCCACCAGCGTCATGCCGGCGCTTTCAACCGCCTCGGCGAATTCCGGCTTTTCCGAAAGAAAGCCGTAGCCGGGATGGATGAGGTCCGCCTTGAGCAGGCGGGCCGCACTGATGATGGCGGCTATATTGAGGTAGCTCTTTGACGCCGCCGCCGGGCCAATGCAGATCGCATCATCGGCAGCCGCGAGATAGGACGCATCACGATCGGCTTCGGAAAAGCCGCAGGCCACCCGCAGTCCCAGCCTTCTGCCGGCCCGGATGATTCTGAGCGCAATCTCGCCGCGATTGGCGACGAACAGCGTTTTCTGTCTGGTCTCAGTCATCTGCGAGCTTCATCAACATCGCGGCGGCATCGACTTGGTCGCCGTCTTCTATAAGGATTTCCGCTATTACCCCGTCCCGTTCGGCAGCGATCGCCGTCATGATCTTCATCGCCTCGATCAGACAGACCGTCTGGCCTTTCGAAACCCGGTCACCGACCGTCACGAAGGGACGCGCGCCCGGCTTGTCGGCGAGGTAGCAGACACCGCCGAACGGTGCGGAAATGCCTCTGAAAGCGGGCGTTTCATCCGCGATAGCGGGCTTCGGCGCAGGCGGCGGGGACTTACGCGCGGATGGAGAAACAGCGCCGCTGACCATCGATACCTTGTTGCCGTCTTCGTCATAGGAGAAGGCTGCAAGGCCGTTCTTTCGGACCCAGGTCATACGGGCGATCAGGTTTTCTGTCGTGATCGGCATCCAGTCTTCGCGTCCTGATTTGCTTTTGGAACCAGCGTTTCGTCAAAAACTAGCATCGCAAGCCTGCAATGACGTCAGAGCGCTTTGGCATGACGTGGGGCTGCGACATAGGCATTGCCGATTACATCAGATGCACACGGTCTTATCGCCCGGCCCTGGCGCTGCCTATGCTTGCCTGCAACAGGCGGGACATGCCCGTCATCACGATAAAAGGGTGAGGAAATGCCGCACATCAAGACCAAAATCGAACGCGCCAAGCAGGAAGACGTGGCAGCGCTTGCCAAATTCGGCAGCGCCACGATCCACGAGGCGCAGGGACGTCTCGGCGCGCTCAGCTCGCGCATCAAACCCATCGATCGCAACATGTCGCTCTGCGGTCCGGCTTTCACGGTCGAAAGCTCGCCCCGCGACAACATCATGCTGCAGCTTGCGATTCATTATGCCCAGCCGGGCGATGTGATTGTTGTCTCCGCCGGTGAATACGAGGAAGCCGGCAGTTTCGGCGATGTCCTAGGCAATGCCTGCCTTGCAAAGGGGATTGCCGGTGTCGTTACCGATACGGGCGTGCGCGATACACTTCAGCTTATCGAACTCGGCCTGCCGGTATTCTCGCTCAGCGTCTGCATCAAGGGCACGGTCAAGGAAACGCTTGGCCGCGTCAATGCCGACATCATCGTCGGCGGTGAAGTGATCCGCCCCGGCGACGTCATCTGCGGCGATGCCGATGGCCTTGTCATGGTCAGGAAGGAAGACGCAGCCGAGGTGGCGAAGAAATCCCAGGCCCGCGAAGATGCCGAAGCCGGGTTCATTCAGGCTTACAAGGACGGCCGCACCATCATCGATGTCTGCAATCTGGAAGCCGTGCTGAAGACCAAGGGTCTGACCACCGACCTCTAAGCCTACACTTCATTTTTTGCATGCAGGGAGATTTCGGATGTCGGACATGTTCAGACTGGATGGCAAGATCGCGCTGGTGACAGGCTCGAGCCAGGGGATCGGCAATGCGCTGGCGCAAGGGCTCGCGGACCAGGGCGCCATTCCGGTGATCAACGGTCGCGATGCAGCCAGGACCGAAGCCGCGGTCGAGGCTTTCCGCAAGCAGGGGATCAAGGCCTGGCCTGCGATCTTCGACGTGACGGATCGGGCTTCCGTGGAAGCCGGGATCGCAAAGATCGAGGACGAGATCGGACCGATCGAAATCCTCATCAACAATGCCGGCATTCAGTACCGCACGCCGCTTGAGGATTTTCCCGCCGAGCAGTGGCAGCGTCTTTTCGATACCAATGTGTCGGGGACATTCTACACCGGTCAGGCGGTGGCCCGGCACATGATCGGTCGCGGTCGCGGCAAGATCATCAATATCTGCTCGGTGCAGAGCGAACTCGCCCGGCCCGGCATTGCGCCCTATACCGCTACCAAGGGCGCGGTGCGCAACCTGACGCGCGGCATGTGCACCGACTGGGCGAAATACGGCCTGCAGATCAATGCGATCGCGCCGGGCTATTTCGAAACGCCGCTCAATCAGGCGCTCGTCGATGATCCTGCATTTACCGCCTGGCTTGAAAAGCGCACGCCCGCCGGAAGGTGGGGCAATGTCGAGGAACTGATCGGCGCCGCCGTGTTTCTCGCTTCATCGGCGTCGTCCTTCGTCAACGGCCACACGCTTGCCGTGGATGGCGGCATCACCGTGAGTGTCTGATGGCGGTTCAGGTCGTGGTCATGGGAGTCAGTGGTTGCGGGAAATCGACGCTGGGCCGCCGCCTTGCGCAGGCTTTTCAAGCGCGGTTTGTGGAAGGCGACGACCTCCACAGTGTCGACAACGTTGACAGGATGCGCGCCGGCATCCCGCTTCAGGATGAAGATCGCTGGCCATGGCTGGAGCGCATCGGCGAAGAGCTGGCGCGCGCTGGCAAGCAGGATAGCGGGGTTGTGGTCGCCTGCTCAGCGCTGAAGAAATCCTACCGCGATCTTTTGCGTCGCACGGCGGGGCCGGGGCTCGGCTTCATCCATCTGCGCGGAGAGCGCGCTGCGCTGAAAGCCCGTATGGAGGCCCGGCACGACCATTACATGCCCGCGACCCTGCTGGACAGCCAGCTCGCGACGCTCGAGCCGACCGATGGCGAGGACGATGTGCTTGCGCTTGATTTCGCCAGTCCTGCCGACCGGTTGCAGGCAAAGGCTGCCGCGTTTCTGCGCCAGTCGGCCAATTCCATCATCACCGATGCTTCGCTTCCCGTTCCGGCAGGCTCGGCACGACAATAATTTCCAGCAGGAGCACTTTATGAAAGCCGCCATCATTCATGCCGCAAAGGATTTGCGGATCGAGGAAATTGCGTCGCAACAGGTCGCAGCCGGGCAGGTCGAGGTCCAGATCGGCGTCGGCGGCATCTGTGGGTCCGATCTGCATTATTACAATCACGGCGGTTTCGGCGATGTCCGTTTGCGCGAACCGATGATCCTCGGCCATGAGGTCGCCGGCACGGTGACCGCGCTTGGCGAGGGCGTGAGCGGGTTTGCCATCGGCGACCGTGTTGCGGTGTCGCCGTCGCGGCCGTGCGGTGACTGTGCCTACTGCCAGAAGGGCCTTCAGAACCACTGCGTGAACATGCGCTTTTACGGCAGCGCCATGCCGATGCCGCACATCCAGGGCGCATTCCGGGAGCGTCTGATCGCCGAAGCCTGGCAGTGCCACAAAGTCGCCGCTGGCGTTTCACTTGGCGAGGCGGCGATGGCGGAGCCTCTGGCCGTGACGCTACATGCCGTCAACCGCGCCGGTTCGCTTTTGGGCAAGCGGGTGCTGATTTCCGGCTGCGGTCCGATCGGCGCGCTCTGCATCGTCGCGGCGCGGGCGCATGGCGCGCGTGAGATCGTCGTGACCGACGTCATGGCAGGAGCCCTCGCATTCGGCGAAGCTGTCGGGGCCGACCGCACCATCAATGTCGCCGACAATGAGGAAGCGCTTGAAGCCTACGGCGCAGGCAAGGGCTATTTCGATGTGATGTTCGAGGCATCCGGCAATGCGCGGGCGCTTGCAAGCGGCCTCAAGGCGCTTGCGCCGCGCGGCATCCTCGTCCAGCTCGGCCTTGGCGGCGATGTCGCCCTGCCGCAGAACCTCGTTGTTTCAAAGGAAATCGAAATTCGCGGCTCGTTCCGGTTTCATGAAGAATACGGACTTGCTGTCGATCTGCTCAACAAGGGCCTTGTCGACGTCAAACCGCTCATCAGCGCCACCTATCCGCTGGCCGATGCCGTCGAGGCATTCGAAAAGGCCGGCAATCGCGCAGAGTCGATGAAGGTACAGTTGAAATTCGAATAGCCGCGGTCGGATCGCGGCTCTGGCGCCGCACAACGATAAAATCAGAGGAAATTCTCGATGTCGAAACCGGATGTACTGCAGCTCGGTCCCTATCCCGAATGGGACATGGAGCGTCTGGACGGCCTTTTCACCATGCACCCCCTGTTTGCGGTTGACGACAAGGCGGCATACCTCGCCGAACACGGCGGGAAGATCCGCGCTATCGCAACCCGCGGGGAGCTTGGCGCCACCCGGGCGCTGATCGAGGCTTTGCCGGCACTTGAGATCATCAGCGTCTACGGCGTTGGCTTCGATGCCGTCGATCTGGATGCGGCGCGCGAGCGCGGGATCCGCGTCACCAATACACCCGATGTGCTGACCGGCGACGTCGCCGATTTTGGCATCGCGATGATGCTCTGCCTGTCGCGCGGCATGATCGGCGCGGAAAAATGGGCGCGTTTCGGCGACTGGGCCGCGCATGGCACATATCCGGCCCAGCGCAGGGTATTCGGCAAGCGAGCAGGGGTGCTGGGTCTCGGCCGCATCGGCTTCGAGGTTGCCCGCCGGCTTTCAGGCTTTGATATGGAGATCGCCTACAGCGATATCGGTCCGAAGGACTATGCGCGCGACTGGCAGTTCGTCGAGAACCCGGAAGAACTTGCCGCCCGCTCGGATTTCCTGTTCGTGACCCTTGCCGCCTCAAAGGCCACGCGCCACACCGTTGGCTGCAAAGTTCTCGAAGCGCTCGGGCCGGAGGGCATGCTGATCAACATATCGCGGGCCTCGAATATTGATGAAGAGGCTCTTCTTTCGGCGCTTGAGAGCGGCAAGCTCGGCGCGGCAGCGCTCGACGTTTTCGAAAACGAACCGGATTTCGATCCGCGTTTTCTCGCATGCAGAAATGTCCTGCTTCAACCCCACCTTGCTTCCGGCACGGTTGAAACTCGAAAGGCCATGGGCAAGCTGATGATCGATAATCTGGAAGCGCATTTCGCCGGCGTCGCCCTGCCGACGCCGGTAATATGAAACGTCGCGTGTGATCAGGATAAGTTCTGGGTCGCAAATGAGGGCCCGTGACAATGGCGCCACGAAAGCTGGTCACGGTGCTGCCACGTTGGTTTCTCTACCGCACTCCGGCTTTTCGCGCCAATAGATAGCCGAAGCGCAGATCGGGCAAGGGCCACACGCATAAGGGATTCTGCCTCCTGAAATGCAATCATGTTTCGGTTAAAATTGACAAAAGTTCAAAAAGTCACCCGGCGAGAGATCGTGTCCCGCAACTTGGTGTAGCTGGATTTCATAGCCATAGCATCGATGAAACAGCATCTGCTGGCGACCTGATAATACTCGCTGTTCGTTCGACGGATATGTCTAGGCTCAGGACCTATTAAATCA
>NZ_DEPM01000052.1:0-6683 GCF_002358775.1 Martelella sp. UBA3392 | reverse complement strand
ATGTCGGTCATCATCATGGGTCTACTCGGCAAAAACGATGCGGCGGGACTGGCGGCGGTTCTGCAGCCAGCCGATCACGGCGGCGCGGACGCGGTGGACGAAGCGGTCCCAGCCGGTCGGGTTATGGATCACATCGGCGCGGTAGAAGGAGGGACAGAGAACCGCCGCCTCCGAAACCTCGCCGCAATTGCCGCAGCCGACGCAGGAATTGTCGATTGCCGCCACCGGATCGTCCTTCAACGGATCGTCGGTGTGCTTGACCGAGAGCGACGGACAGCCCGACAGCCGGATGCAGGCGTGATCGCCGGTGCAGACATCCTCGTCGACGCCGAAGCGTTCCTTGACCATGCGCTTGCCATCCTTCACCGCCTTGGCGAATTGTGGCTTCACCCGGCGCTGCTTGTTCAGCATGCATTCGGACGAGGCGACGATGATCTTCGGCCCCTCCTCCTTGGTCGTCAGCGCTTCGCGCAGCGTGTCGCGCATCGTCGCGACGTCATAGGTACGGTCGATCTGGCGCACCCATTTGGCGCCGACACCCTTGACCGCATCAACGATCGAATTGTTGGTCTTGCGGCGCGCATTGTTGGCGCGGGAGGAGAGAATATCCTGCCCGCCGGTGGCCGCCGAATAGTAATTGTCGACCACCAGGATGACGCCGTCCTGCTTGTTGAACACGGCATTGCCGACGGAGGTGGCAAGACCGTTGTGCCAAAACCCGCCATCGCCCATCACCGAGATCGAGCGCTTGTCGGATTCGACGTTGAAGGCCGAGGCCGAGGCCGGACCGAGACCGTAGCCCATCGTGGTGCCGCCGATATTGAAGGGCGGCAGGATCGAAAACAGGTGACAGCCGATATCGGCCGACACGTGATGCTCGCCCAGTTCCTTTTCCACGAGCTTCATCGCCGCGAAGATCGGCCGCTCGGGACAGCCGGTGCAGAAACCGGCCGGGCGCGGCGGCACGACCTCGGCCAGCGCCTTGACCTTGGGATCGGCAAGCACGGGGCCGGCATCGGGCACCGGCGGGCGGTTGCCAAGGATCTGCGGGGCATAGGCCTCGAAGAAGGCAGTCAGACCGTTGACCAGAACCGGCGTGGTGTATTCGCCGCCGAGCGGCAGGATATCCTTGCCGGAAACTTTTGTCTGGAGATCGCGGCGGCGCATCAGCGTGTGCAGCGCCTGCTCGATATATTCCGGCGCGCCCTCCTCCAGCATGACCACCGCCTTCTTGCCGGCGCAGAAGTCGACGACTTCCTCGTCGATCATCGGATAGGCGACATTCATGCAGTAAATCGGCACCCGTGCATTGCCGTAGACATCGGCAAGGCCGAGCTGCTGCAGGGCGCGCATGGCATTGTTGTAAAGCCCGCCCTGCATGATGATTCCGACATCGCCCTCTTCCGGGCCGAAATATTCGTTGAGTTTGTTTTCCTTGACGAATTCCACAGCCGCCGGCCAGCGCTTCTCCAGCTTTTCCTTTTCATGGGCAAAGCTTGCCGGCGGGAGCACGATACGGCTGACATCGCGCTTGGGGTTTTCCAGCGCCTCGCGGAGCGTAAAGGCCGGGCGCTTGTTGTCCTTGGCGGCGAACTGGCCATGGACATGGCAGGAGCGGATGCCGACCTGCAGCATGACCGGCGTGTTGGAGGCTTCGGAAAGCTCAAAACCCTTTTCGACCGCATCGACGATCGAGGGCAGGTTGGGGCGCGGCGTCAGCAGCCACATCTGCGATTTCATCGCGAAGGCGTGGCTGCGCTCCTGCATGATCGAGGAGCCCTCGCCGAAATCCTCGCCGATGATCACCAGCGCGCCGCCGGTGACGCCGCCGGAGGAAAGGTTGGAGAGCGCATCGGAGGCGACATTGGTGCCAGCCGTCGATTTCCATGTCACCGCGCCGCGCACCGGATACATCACCGAGGCGGAGAGCATGGCGGCGGCGGCAGCCTCCGATGCCGAGGATTCGAAGTGGACGCCGAGATCGGCCATCACATCCTTGGCGTCGGCCAGCACATCCATCAGATGCGAAATCGGCGAGCCCTGATAGCCACCGACATAGGAGACGCCGGACTGCAGCAGCGCCTTGGTGATGGCCAGAATACCCTCGCCCCGGAAGATATCGCCCTCGCCCAGTTTCAGGTCCTCGACCTCGCGTGCGAACGACCGTTCTGCCATCTCGATTTCCCCTTTTCCGTTGACCGGAAATCTGAATTAACATGCATTAGCATATTTTTGGGTTTCTTAAAATGTCAACTGAATTAGCGAATTCCGGCGCAATTTGCCGGTGATCGCCAAATCCCTGCGTCAAAAGACATGCAATTGCATATTTAAGCATCACAGTTGCAAAAATCTGCGCTCAAAACTTTAAACCTCAAATATTTGCCTTGCCGCGCGGCCCGATTTGCTCTTAGACTTGGATCAGACAACAAGCATGACCCCGCGGAAACGCGTCCGACGGGGTGGGGAACAACTGGAGCATCACCATGACGACCTTTACCCGTCGCCAGACACTTGGCCTTGGCGCAGCCGCACTGGTTTCAGGCATTCTCGCGGGCCGCTTGCCGGTCAACGCGGCCGAGACCGACACGCTTACCATCGCATTCAACGTCAACCTGCCGTCCTTCGACCCGACGGTCGGCGCATCCGCCGTCAACCCGACGATCCAGGCGATCTATCGCTCGATCTTCAGCCAGTTCATCGGCCAGAAGACGGATCTTTCCTTCGAGCCCGGCATCCTGACCGACTGGGGCTGGAACGAGGACAAGACCAAGGTGTGGATGGACGTGCGCGAGGGCGTGACCTGGCACGACGGTTCGCCCCTTACACCGGAAGACGTGGTCTGGTCGCTGGAACGCGCCGCCAATCCCGAGACCGGCAACCCGATCCAGTTTGTCTGGTCGACCATCGGCAACTTCTCGGTCGACGGCAACAAGGTCACCGCCGACGTGCTGCGCTTCGAGCCGACGCTGTTCATGTGGATGGCGTTCCTCACCGGCTATGTCATGCCGAAGGCCTATTACGAAAAGGTCGGCGCGGAAGGCTTCGAGAAGGCCCCGATCGGCTCCGGCCCCTATATGGTCGAGGATTATGAGGGCAACGCCTTCCTCAAGCTCAAGGCCTATCCCGGCTATTACGGCGAGAAACCCGCCTTCGACACCGTCATCTTCAAATTCGTGCCGGATACGACGAGCCGCGTTGCCGAGATCGAATCCGGCTCCTCGGACGTCACGCTGGAAATCCCCTATGAGGAATATGACCGCCTGATCGCCAAGCCGGGCCTTTCCGGCGTGGCCGAGCCGGTCTCCGATATCGGCATGATCTTCCTCAACAATATCGACGTGATGAACGACAAGAATGTGCGCCTTGCCGCCAATTACGCGATCAACAAGCAGGCGATCATCGACCGGCTGCTGTCGGGCTACGGCGTGCCGCTCGACACGCTGGAAGCGCCGGAATATTCGGCCTTCGATCCCGATATCAAGATACCCTACGACCCCGATCTCGCCGTCAAGCTGCTGGCGGAATCCGGCTATTCCGTCGACAATCCGGTGAAGTTCACGATCCAGACCACGCGCGGGCTGAAGCCCAAGGATTACGAGATGATCCAGGCGATCGTCGGCATGTGGCGCAAGGTCGGGATCGAGGCCGACATCGAGGTCTACGAGATCGCCAAGCATTACGAGCTGCGCGCCGCCGACCAGTTGGCGCCCGCCGCCTTCTACAACTGGGGCAATGCGATCGGCGATCCGACCACCTCGACCGGCTTTGCCATGTTCGGCCCGTCGCCGCATTCGGTCTGGAACACCGACGACCTCGACGGCATGATCGGCCCGCTCTGGGGCGAGATGGATGAGGAAAAGCGGATCGAGGGCTGGAAGGCCGTCAGCAAATACATCGCCGAGCAGGGCTATGTCATCCCGCTGCTGCAATATGTCCAGCCGATCGTGTTCAAGGACACGCTGACGGTGGAGCCGAACCTTTCGGGCGCGCTGCAGCCGACGCTTATCGCGCCGAAGTAAGGGTCAATGCAAGGGGGCCAACCTTTCCTCTTTGAGGTTGCAGGAAGGCCCCCTCCTCTCTGATGAGTCATGCTCGGACTTGATCCGAGCCTCCAGGCGACACGGAAAACGCTGCCTGGACCCTTGGGTCAAGCCCGAGGGTGACACGAGAGGGTGGAGTCGCTTGCGGAAATCCATTGGAAGAGAGCACCGCTCTCCTCCTTCAAACTTGAAGAAATGCGGCGGAGTTTTGATGTCTGTCACCGGAATTTTCAACCGGGCCGTGATGGCGGCCGTGACGCTTTTCGGCGTCGCGGTCATCGTCTTCTGTCTGCTCAGGATCGTTCCGGGCGATCCGATCGCGATGATGATCTCGCCGGGCGCCTCGGCTGACGATATCTTGGCGCTCCGGGTCAAATACGGGCTCGATTCCAGCATCCCCGTCCAGTTCGGCGTGTGGATACGGGAAATGCTGACGGGCGATTTCGGCACCTCGATCTCGCTCAAGCGCCCGGTGCTGTCGCTGTTGATGGAACGCTTGCCGGCAACGCTGGAACTGGCCTTCGCCGCGCTGGTCTTCGGCGTCATCGGCGGCGGCTTGATTGCGATCCTCGCCACCCTTGCCCGCCGCACGCCGCTGGAATCGGTCATCGACGTGCTGAACGGTCTGTTTCTCGCCGTGCCGGATTTCGTCTGGGCGCTGCTTCTGGTGCTGGTGCTCGGCGTCGCCTTTCCAGTGTTTCCGACATCGGGACGCGTCGATCCCTCGCTTTCGGGCGATTTCGCCACCAATTTCTACCTGATCGAAAGCCTCGTCACCCTGCGGTTCTCGCTGTTCTTCAATGTGCTCTCCCATATGGTGATGCCGGTGCTGGCGCTCGGCCTGCCGCTGGCCGCCGTCATCATCCGCACGCTCAAGGAAGCGCTGAACGAGGCGATGCTGCAGGACTATGTGCTCTTGGCGCGGCTGAAGGGCATGTCCGAAACCCGGCTGGTGGTGCAGGAGACGCTCAGGAACGCGATCGGCCCGACCCTGACGCTGACGGGCGTCCAGTTCACCTTCATGATCGGCGGCACGGTGATCGTGGAGAGAATATTTTCCTATCCCGGCATCGGCAATATGGCGATCGACGCGGTCATCAACCGCGACCTGCCGCTGATCCAGGGGATCGTGCTGATGTTCGGCCTGATCTTCGTGCTGATCAACATCGCCATCGACCTTGCCGGCAATTTCTTCAATCCGAGGCTCAAACATGGCTGACACCACGCTTGCCGGCGCCCCGCCCAAAAAACGGCACCCGATGCTGTCGGCGCTTCTCGCCGAACAGCGCGTGCTGTGGGGCGGCGGCATTATTGCCCTGCTGTTCCTGATCGCGATCTTCGCGCCGCTGATCGCCCCGCACAACCCGCTGGAGCAGGACCTGATGCTCTCGCGCATCCCGCCAGTGACATCGCCCGGCGCGGAGCCCGGCTATTATCTCGGCACCGACGATCTCGGCCGCGATGTGCTGTCTCGCCTGATCTACGGCACAAGGATCGCGCTGACCGTCGCCGTCATCGCCGCAGGCCTTGCGGCGATCCTCGGCTCGCTGCTCGGCCTGCTTGCCGGCTGGTACGGCGGCTGGACCGACCGGGTGATCTCGCGCCTCGTCGATATCTGGATGGCGTTCCCGCCGGTGCTGCTGTCGGTTCTGCTGGTGGCCGTGCTTGGCGCCGGGCTGCATTCGGTGATCGCCGCGATCGTGATCATCGACTGGACCCGCTTCTGTCGGGTGGTGCGCGCCGAAACCATCGCGCAGGCCAGCATGGACTATGTGACCGCCGCGCGCACCGTCGGCTTCGCGCGCATGCAGATCCTTGTCAAGGAGATCGTGCCCAATATCATGCCGGTCTTCGTGGCGCTTCTGAGCCTGGAAATGGGCATTGCCGTCGTGGTCGAGGCGATCCTCTCCTTCGTCGGCCTTTCTGTCTCATCCGACACGCCGACATGGGGCGGGATGATCGCGGCCGGCCGCCAGACCATCCATCATACGCCCTGGGTGCTGATCGCGCCGCTTTCAATGCTGCTGATCACCGTGCTTTCCTTCAACCAGCTCGGCAACGGCCTGCGCCGGGCGCTGGATCCGGTGATGCGCCGATGACCCTCTTGACCATCGAGGCGCTCAGCGCCGTTTCGCTGCGCGACAACAACCGCCCCGTGCTCTCCGATGTATCACTCACCCTTGAGCCCGGCGAGGTTCGCGGGCTGGTGGGCGAGAGCGGGGCCGGCAAATCGACCATCGCCAAGGCGCTGCTCGCCATGCTGCCGGCAACGGTGAAGGTTACAGGCGGCCATATCCGCTTCGAGGGCCGTGATCTGCTGACGCTGCCCGGCCGAGCGCTGCGCGAGATCATGGGCAACGAGATCACCCTGATCCCGCAGGACCCGCAGACGGCGCTGAACCCCGGCAGGCGGATCGAGGCGCAGCTCACCGACGGGCTCAGGCTGAAACGCGGCATGAGCGGCAGCGAGGCGCGCAAGGTCGCGCTTGCCATGCTGGAGGAGGTCTATATCCGCGATCCCGAACGGGTGATGCGCGCCTATCCGCACGAGCTTTCCGGCGGCATGCGCCAGCGCGTGCTGATCGCGGCGGCCTTCGCGATGCGGCCGAAACTGGTGGTCGCCGACGAGCCGACCACCGCGCT
>NZ_DEPM01000275.1:18438-27104 GCF_002358775.1 Martelella sp. UBA3392 | reverse complement strand
CTTTCGGAATCCGATCCGGACAAGCGTCTTGAGATGTATGTCGACCTGCAGAAGAAGGTGCAGGAAACTTCGCCGATCATCATCATGTTCCAGGCCGCCTACGAGGTTGCCATGCAGGACGACGTCGACGGCTACGTCAACGGCGCGACCTCGGACTTTGTCTATTACCGGCTGGTGACGAAATAGGTTTTTGACACAAGGCTGCGATCACAACGAAACATTGAAGGCCGCTCCCGAAAACGGGGCGGCCTTCTGTCATTTCAATGCCGCGCCATCGTCGTGGATCAGAGGATGATGCCGTTGCGGAAGGGGTCGTTGGGGTGGAATACCAGTTCGGCCACCGACATGACATAGGCGTGGCCCGTGATCGACGGGATCACGCCGCCCTTGTGTCCGGCCCTGTAGGAGAGCCGATAGGTGGAGCCGATAATGCTCTCCTGCACGATTTCCTGTCTTTCTCCCAGTTGACCGGCGGCGGCAAGGCATGCGAGCCGCGCCGAACAGCCGGTCCCGCAGGGGGAGCGGTCATAGGCATCGTCGGGGCAGAGCACGAAATTGCGGCTGTGCGCCGCCGCATCGCCGGCAGGACCGTAGAAGATGACATGGTCGACCGGCTCGCCGCTTTCGCCGCCGATTTTCTGCGCATTGAGCGCGGTCCGGGTGGCGACGGCGAGATCCGTCAGGGCGCGGATATTGTCCGGCGCAACCGGGATGGGGCTCGGTTCGACCAGGAAAAACCAGTTGCCGCCATAGGCGACATCGCCGGTGATTTGGCCGAACTCCGGCACCTCGACCGTGACGCCGGCCGCATCCCGGCGGCTTTCGATATTGGTGACCGTGACCGTGCTTTCGTCATGCACATCGACCGTGACGACGCCGGCAGGGGTTTCGATGCGATGCAACCCCGTGCCGATCCGGCCCATGTGAAAAAGCGTCACGGCAAGGCCAATCGTGCCGTGGCCGCACATGCCGAGAACCGCGCCGACATCGAAATAGATGACGCCGGTGACGCAGGTCGGGTCCACCGGCGGCACCAGCAGCGCGCCGACCATGGCCACCTGGCCGCGCGGTTCCAGCACCACGGCGCGGTAGTCGTCGTAAAAGCGCGTCGCAAGCAGCGCCGCGCGTTCGGAAAGCGGGCCCGAACCGAGATCGGGAAAGCCGTCGAGGATGACCCGCGTCGGCTCGCCCGCGGTGTGGCTGTCAATCACATGCATGCGCTGCTCCCTGGCAAGGCCCGCTCCGCCGGTTTCAGGCTGCCCAGTTGGCGTACCAGGTCTTGAACTGCCGGTACTGTTCTTCGACAAAGGCCTGCTGCGGCGCCGTCAGGGCGTCGGTTTCGTTGAAATGCAGGCTATATTCTTCATCGCCATTCAGCACCATCAGATATTTGTAGAACAGCACGAGATCGACGCCCTCGTCGAATTTCGACAGCACCATCAGAGCTTCCTCGAGTTCGCGCGCCTTGACGCGGGCCTCGCTGTCGCCCCTGGCTGCGGCCTTGCAGAGCGAAACGAGATGCAGAACCTCCTTCGGGAGCGCGTTGCCGATGCCGGTGATCGCGCCGGTCGCGCCGCATTTGACGAAGCCGTGGAAGACCTGGGTATCGACGCCGACCATCAGGGTCAGATCGTCATTGCCGGAGGTGATGTGTTCAGCAGCGTAGGAGAGGGAGGCCGCGCCGCCGAATTCCTTGAAGCCGATCAGGTTGGGATAGTCGGCGCGCAGGGCGAAGAACAGGTCGGCGCGGGTTTCAAAGCCGTAATGCGGGCTGTTATAGATCACGGCGGGCAGGCCGTCTGCCGCTTCGAGGATCGCCGAGAAATGCGCCTTCTGCGCCGCAACCGAACTGCCGCGCGAGAGAACGCGGGGGATGACCATCAGGCCGGCGGCGCCGACGCGGGCGGCATGCGCGGTGATCGCCACGGCGGATTTGGTGTTGATCGCCCCGGTTCCCACGATCACCGGAACGCCGGCCTCGACCAGCGCCTCGACTCCCTGCATGCGCTGCTCGTCGGTCAGAAGCGGCCAGTCGCCCATCGATCCGCAATAGACGACCGCCGACATGCCGGCATCGACAAGCTCGCGGCCCTTGCGCGCAAGCGCGGCAAAATCGGGCGTGCGGTCAGCCTTGCAGGGGGTCATCAAAGCCGGAATGCAGCCGGTGAAAATAGTGTCGCTCATCTGGGGTCCTTTCATAGGCATAAGGAATTGATCTCGGCGGGGCAATCTGCGGGCAATATCTGGTGCTGCGGCCCGGGGCCGATCGATTGCAATTTCAGTACCACCGATGATTCAACTTGTCGACAAATAAAATACTTAAAAGTGAGGCACGCCTGTCCGTCCCTCGGGAAATCCGCGAAACCTACAGCGCGATTGAGGAAACGCTGCGGGAATCCGCAGAGATATAGGCCCGGATCTGACGCACGATCTGGTCGGCATGCGCCGTTGCAAGCCGGTCGCATGCGTCTTGGTCACGGGCGATCATGGCGCTGACGATGTGCTCGTGCTCGGCCACATACTGGCGCGGCAGGTCGTCGTCATAGGAACGGTAGTAAAGGCGGAGAATCCGGCGTCCGTCATCGAGCAGGCGCCGGAACAGGTCGGTATAGTATTTGTTGCGCCCGGCCTCGGCGATGGCGATGTGAAAATCGCGGTTGGCCGCGATCATGCCTAGCACGTCGCGAGCCTCGACCGCCTCGGCAAAGCGCCTCTGGTGGGCGCGAATCCCGGCCAGATCGGCCTCGTTGTAATGGATCGCCGCAAGCCGCGCGGTGACGCGGTACATCAGCGTCAGGGCATCAAAAAATGCGCCGAGCTGGACGAAATCGATGTTGGAAACGATCGTCGTGCGATTGGTCAGCGCGGTGATCAGCCCCTCCGCCGCAAGCCGGACGAGCGCCTCCCGGATGGGCGTGCGCGACATTGCGAAGCGTTCGGAAAGCTCGGTCTCGTCGATCGGGCTGCCGGGCGCGAGCTTCAGCTCGATGATTTCGTTGCGCAGGGTTTCGTAGACATGCGCCACGCCGCCGCCGCGCCTGACCTGCTGGCTCTGGAGCCCGCTGCTCTCCAACGATGTCTTGGCCATAATGCTCCGCTCTCCGGTAATTTTGGTCAATATGCAACACTCCATGCACACAATCCATCTTGTGCTTTAAATTTTTTTTGTCGACATAATAAATTTTCGGCATTAATGTGACGACGTGTTCCACGATGATCGCAACCTGAAACGGACAGCGCCAACATGAAACCCGCCCGCATGAAAATCGCTCTGATCGCGCTTGCAGCGGTCAAGTCTCCGCGCGGCGGCGGGCCGGAGTGCTTTGGGCCTGCCATGAAGGGAGAAAGCTGATGCCGTGCGATACGGAAAAAGTCTTCCGCCTTGCGGTGGAGCCGGATGCGGCGCGGCGAGTCTTCGCCTATCTGCTCGACGGCCTGAACGAAGATGTCGGCAAGGGCCTGACCACCGCCTCGGTCTACGATCTGCCGCGCATGCGCTCGCGCCGTGTGTTTTCCGAGGATGTCGAAGCTTATGAGCCCGGCGGGTTCAAGCCGCTTGAGCGCAACCGCTATTTCGAGACGGTGATTGCCGGCAACCTGCATTTCAGCACAACGACCATCGAACAGATCGCCGAGGTTTTCTTCGACTGGGAGAAGATCCGCGATCTCGGCTTCGAATCCAACATGAACCTTCCGGCGGTCGCCGACGGGCGGGTGATCGGAACGGTCAACATGCTGGGCCCAAAGGGTCATTTCACGCCCGAAACCGTCGCCCGCGCCCTCGCCTGGCAGCCGGCGGTGACCATGGCATTCCTTCTTTTGCATCTTGAAGACATCGAAACGGCCACATTTCACCCGGCATGACGGAAACAACCCGACCAAGGATGTCCAAGGGTCCGGAGAGTCCCGCTGAATGGCCCTCAAAGGGCCGCATAATCAAAATGAAAATATCTCAACCCGGAGAAACCGATCCATGAAAACAGCACTCACAGCAGCGATCCTCTCCTCGGCGCTCGCCGCGCCGCTGGCCGCACACGCCGAGGACTACAACATCGCCTTCCTCGCCGCCTCGTCGCAGAACGGCTTCAACCAGGCGATCTATGCCGGCATCGAGGAAGCGGCCGGCAAATACGACAACGTCAAGACCCAGATCTTCGACGGCGAGTTTTCGGCCACCGCGCAGTTCTCCCAGGTCGAGGATATCGCCGCCGGCGGCAAGTTCGATGCGATCATCATAACGCCGAACGACACAGTGGGTATCGCGACCGCCCTCGAAGAAGCCATCAAGGCCGGCGTCAAGGTCGGCACGACGCTGTTCCCGGTCGGCCCCGAACTGTCGAACATGGAGCCGCAGGTGCCCGGCCTCACCGTTACCGTCGCCTCCGATCCGGTGGTCGGCGCAACCGCGCAGGCCGATGCCGTGGTCGATTACTGCGCCGATCAGGACCCCTGCAAGGTCGTGGTCCTGATCGGCCAGCTCATCTACCCCTTCGACAATCTGCGCAACGACACCTACAAGAAGATTCTCGGCGAGCACGACAATATCGAGATCGTCGCCACTGGCGAGGGCAACTACTCGCCCCAGACCTCGATGGTCGCCATGCAGGACATTCTGCAGGCCCATCCGGACATCGACGTCGTTCTCTCCAATGCCGACCAGCACCTGATGGGTGCGGAGATCGCGATCGAGGATGCGGGCCTCGACATGTCCGAGCTCTACACCATCGGCGGCGGGCTGAACCAGATCGCCGTAGACGCCATCAAGGCCGGCACCTGGAGCGGCACACTGGCGCAGTTTCCGAAATCCGAGGGCGAGGCCGCGCTCGACGCCGTCGTCAAGGCGCTGAACGGCGAAACGGTTCCGACCTGGATTGACGAATACTCCCTGCGTCAGACCCCGAAGATCGTCACCAAGGAATGGCTCGACGCCAATCCCGATTTCGAGCCGGAATGGCAGGGCTGATCCAAATCTTTCCGGTGCGCATCTGACGCGCCGGAACCCGGCTTCACACGGCGCGCCGGCAAGGCTGGCGCGCCGAAGATGAAAAGGAAAGCCATGACCGATATCGCCATCCGGCTTCGGGGCGTCGCCAAGAGCTTTGGCGGCATGCGCATCCTGAATGACATCAATATCGACATTGAAAAAGGTTCGGTTCACGCGCTTGTCGGCGAAAACGGTGCCGGCAAGTCCTCGGTCGGCAAGGTCATCGGCGGCTATTATTCGGCGGATGAAGGCACGGTCGAGGTGTTCGGCGAGGCCGTCACCCGGTTTTCGCCGCGCGACGCCCTTGGCCGCGGCATTGCCATGATCCACCAGGAGCTTCAGCTCGTCCCGGAACTGACGGTTCTCGAAAACGTGTTCCTGGGGCTGGAAAGCAATACCGCCGGTTTTCTGCGCAAGGGCGATCTCGCCCGCTTCCACGCGCTGGAAGAGACCTGCGATTTCGGCCTCAACCCGCATAGCCGGATCGCCGACATGCGGATCGCCGAGCGCCAGAAGGTCGAGATCATGCGCGCGATTGCCCGCGAGGCGCGGGTGATCATCATGGACGAGCCGACCTCCTCGCTCACCGAGGACGAGGCCGAGCGCCTGCACCAGCTGATCGCGCGGCTGAAGGCGCGCGACGTCACCGTGATCTATGTCAGCCATTTTCTCGACCATATCCTCGCCAATTGCGACCGGGTCACAATCATGCGCGATGGCAAGGTGATCCGCACCGACGCCATTGCCGGCGAGACCAAGAACAGCCTCGTCGATTCCATGCTGGGCGAGGCCTCGGAGATCAGTTGGCCCACTCTTCCGCCGCGTCCCGCCGAGCAGGCGACGCCGGTCGTCGAGATGGAAAATGTCGCCACGGCCACCGGCCTTTCCGATATCACCCTGAAGATTTTTCCAGGCGAGATCGTCGGCCTGATCGGCCTTGTCGGTTCCGGCCGCTCGGAGGTCGCGCGCGCCCTGTTCGGCGCCGATCCGATCGTCTCCGGTCGCTATGCCATAGGAGGCGTCGTGCAGAACCGCCGGCTCAAGGTGCCGCGCGCCATTGCCCAGGGCATCGCCTTCGTGCCGGAGGATCGGCGCAAGCAGGGGTTGGTGCTAACCCAGACGACCCGTCCCAACATCTCACTTGCCTCGCTTGGCAGCATCTCCCGCCACGGCTTCATCAACCACGGGCTGGAACGCAGCCGCGCGCGCAAGATGATCGACCATTTCGGCATCGTGCCCTCCGCTATCGACGGCAAGGTCGCCTTCTACTCCGGCGGCAACCAGCAGAAGGTGCTGCTGTCGAAATGGGCGGTGGAAAAGCCGCGCCTGCTGATCCTCGATGAACCGAGCCGGGGCGTCGATATCGGCGCCCGGCAGAGCATCCACGAATTCATCATTGAAATGGCTGAGAACGGCGTGGCCGTGCTTCTGATCTCCTCGGAACTCGAGGAGGTCATCAACCTCTCCCATCGCGGCTATCTGATGAGCGACGGCCGCATCTTCGCGGAGACCGACTGCCGAGACACCACGGTCGACGAGGCACTGCACCGCATCTTTGAAGAACAAGGCGCCGTCTCCCGCGGCAAGGAGGTCACCCAACCATGAGCGACGTTCAGACACCTGCCCGGCGTTTTTCCATCACGCCCGGCGATTTCGCCCGCGAATACGGCGTTCTCACCATCATCGTCATTCTGATGGTCGGCCTCAGCCTGATTTCCGACAGTTTCCTGACGGCCCGCAACCTTCTCAATATCGTCAACCAGTCGGCGCCGCTGGCGATCATCGCCTGCGCGCTCACGCTCGTCATCATCGGCGGCGGGTTCGACCTGTCGACCGGCGCAATCTTCGGTGTGGCCTCGGTTGCAGCCGGCTGGATCGCCGTTCATGTCGATCCTTATACGGCCATTATCGCCGGACCACTGATCGGGCTGGCACTCGGCACGCTGAACGGCGCGATCATAACCGGCTTCGGCGTGCACTCCTTCCTCGTCACGCTCGCCACCAGTCTCGTCTATCGCGGCATCGCCATCCTGATCACCGGCGGCGCGCTGATCCCGGTCAGGATCGCCGAGTTCTCCTGGATCGGCCGCGGCCGCATCGGCATGGTGAACATTGCCGTCATCGTGCTGATCATCTTCATGGTGATCTTCATGGTGCTGCTCAACCGGACCACATTCGGCCGCCGCGTCTTCGCTGTCGGCGGCAATGAAGAGGCCGCGATCCTTTCGGGCATCCGCACCAATCTGATCAAGATCGTCACCTTCTCGCTCTCGGGCATGGCCGCCGGTCTTGCCGGCGTGATCGCGGTGTCGCGCATCTCCATGGCATCGCCCCAGGCCGGCGTCGGCATGGAATTCGAGGCGATCGCGGCGGTGATCCTCGGCGGAACCTCGATCATGGGCGGTTCGGGCGCGATCTGGCGCTCGGTCGCGGGCGTGCTGCTGATGGCGCTGATCGGCAACGGCTTCAATATTCTCAACGTGAACCCCTTCTTCAAGGACCTCACCACCGGCGTGATCATCGTCGTCGCGGTCGCGCTTGCCGCATCGGGCCGGCGCAGCCGCTGACATCCTTCACGCATTGAACAGAGACTTTTCATGACTGACAAAATCACGCGCGTCTCGACCGATGTCGGCGGCACCTTCACCGACCTCGTCTATTTCGAGACCGACCTTGAAACCGGCGTCCAGACCGTGCGCACGGAAAAATCCGACACCACGCCGCCGGATTTTGAAAAGGGCGTTCTCAACGTTCTGGAAAAGGCCAAGGTCGATGTCGGCTCGGTCGATTTCTTCGCCCATGGCACCACGGTCGTCATCAACGCGCTGACCGAGCGCAAGGGCGCCAAGGTCGGGCTGATCACCACCAAGGGCTTTCGCGATTCCATCGAGATCGGCCGCGGTAACCGGCCGGACTTCTTCAATCTCAGATACAAGAAGCCGGCCCCTTTCGTGGAGCGCTATCTCCGCCGCGAGATCGTCGAGCGGATGGATTATCACGGCAACGAGGTCACGCCGCTGGACCTTGCCTCGCTCGACGAGACGCTGGCGCTGTTCCGCGCCGAGGGCATAGAGGCGATCGCCATCAGCCTGCTGCACGCCTATGCCAACCCGGACCACGAAATCCGCCTGAAGGCCGAAGTCGAGGCGCGCTGGCCCGAGGTAACGGTGGTCGCATCGCACCAGATCACCCGCGAGTGGCGCGAATATGAGCGCACCAACACCGCCATCCTCTCGGCCTATGTTCAGCCCAAGGCCCAGCGTTATCTCGAGAAGCTCGAAAGCGGCCTGACCGGCAAGGGCTATGCCGGCCAGCTTTTCATCATGCAGTCGAATTGCGGCGTCGATTCCCTCGATGCCATCAAGGCCGTTCCGATCACCATGGTCGAAAGCGGCCCGGCCTCCGGCTTCTGGGGCGCGGCCGAGCTTGGCCGGATCATCGGCGAGCCGAACATCCTGGCGCTCGACATCGGCGGCACCACCGCCAAATGCTCGCTGATCGAAAACAATCAGGTCACGATCAAGACCGATTACTGGATCGAGCGCGACGGTAAGTCCGCCGGCTACCCGATCATGGTGCCGGTGGTCGATCTGGTCGAGATCGGCAATGGCGGCGGATCGATCGCCTGGGTCGATGATTTCGGTAAGCTGCATGTCGGCCCGCATTCGGCCGGCTCCACGCC
>NZ_DEPM01000275.1:0-18143 GCF_002358775.1 Martelella sp. UBA3392 | reverse complement strand
CCGCATTCGGCCGGCTCCACGCCCGGCCCCGCCGCCTATGGCCGCGGCGGCGAGGACGCGACGACAACCGACGCCAATCTCGCGCTTGGCCGGATCAACAGGGACTATTTCTGCGGCGGCTCGGTCGAGGCGGATATCCCGGCGCTGGAAAGCGCGCTCGGAAAGCTGGCTGAACGCATGGGCAATGCGCCCGAGGACGTCGCGCGCGGCATCATCCGCATCGCCAATTCCAACATGGTCAACGCGCTGAAACTGGTCTCCGTCAACCGTGGCTACGACCCCCGAGACTTCACGCTCGTGGTGTTCGGCGGCGGCGGGCCGATGCATGGCGTGGCGCTTGGCCAGGAACTCGGCGTCAAGAAGGTTGTCGTGCCGCGCGGCGCGCCGGTGTTCTCCGCCTGGGGCATGATGATGTCGGACCTGCGCCGCGACTATTTCGTCACCCGGTTGATGGAAAGCACCGACCGCGAAGGCCTCGATGCCCTGCTTTCCCACACCATGGAGCGCGCCCGCGCCGAATATGCCCGCGAGGGTTTCGGCCCCGACAAGGTTTCGCTGAAGCCGCTGGTGCGCTGCCGCTACCAGAACCAGGAATTCGCCGTTGAGGTGCCGGTGCCCGCTGGTCCGGTGACCGATGAAACCCTGACGAAGATGGTCTCGGAATTCCACGAGATCTATGAGCGTGAATATACCTATCGCCTTGCCGCCGGCGTCGAGATCATCGGCCTGCATCTGGTCGCCGCCGCCGAGGTCGGCAAACTCGAACTGGTGGCGCTGCCGAAAACCGGCGCGAAGCTGGAAGACGCGGTGAAGGGCAGGCGCATGGTCGACTACGCCACCGAAGGCCGGCACGAGGCCACCATCTATGACAGCACGAAATTCGAGCCGGGCATGGCCTTTACCGGACCGGCGGTGATCGAGGATCCGGGCACGACCATCGTCGTCCATCCCGGCAACCGCGTCTCCATCGACGAATTCGGCAACACGCATATCGAGACGAGGGGCTGAACCATGACCGACAAGACCTTTGATCCCGTCACCTTCGACATCATCCAGAATGCGCTGGAAGCGATCGCCGATGAGATGTTCTACGCCCAGGTGAAGACCTCGATGAGCGCGATCATCTACGAGGTGCTCGACCTCTCCACCTCGATCCTCAACCCTCAGGGCGAGATCGCCGCGTCGGGTGCTGGCATCCCGGCCTTCATCGGCGTGCTGGACAAGGCGATCGCCGGCATTCTGGCGAAGTTCCCGCTGGAGGATATTCGCGAGGGCGATGTCTTCGCCTCAAACGACCCCTATTTCGGCGGCGTTACCCATCTCAACGATATGGTGCTGGCAGCGCCGGTGTTCCATGAGGGCGTCATGGTCGCCTGGGTTGCCAATATCGCCCACTGGAACGATGTCGGCGGCAATGTGCCGGGTTCGATGTCGGCCGAAGCCACGGAAATCTTCCAGGAAGGCATTCGCATTCCGGCGGTGAAACTGTTCACAGCAGGGGTCGAGAACCATGCGGTCTTCGACATTCTCAAGGTCAACTCCCGCCTGCCGGATTACCTGAACGGCGATCTGTGGGCCGCGATCGCGGGTCTTCGCATCGGCGAGCGCCGGGTGCTGGAACTGGTCGCGAAATACGGCGCGGACACGTTTGCGGCGGCCGTCACCGACTATATGGATCTCGGTGAACGCCGTGCCCGGGCGGCCCTGGCGAACATTCCGCAGGGCAGCTACAGCTTTGCCGAGGAACAGGACAGCGGCGTGGTCCACAAGGTCACGCTGACGGTGACCGCCGACGAATTCATCGTCGACCTCACCGACAACCCGGCCCAGTCCGGCTCGCTCAACTGCTCGCGCGAGGGCACGGAGATCGCCGTGCAGCTCGCCTTCAAGGATTTCACGGACGCCGACGCACCCGGCAATGGCGGCTTCTTCAGGCCGCTCAGTGTGGTGACCAAACCCGGCACGATCTATCATGTCGAGGCGCCCGGCGCGCTCGGCTATTATGCCGAGGTCGAGATCCGGCTGTTCGACATGCTGCTGCGGGCGATGGCGGAGCATTTTCCGGGCTCCGTGCCGGCCGGCAATTTCGCCTCGATCTGCGGCACCAATATCGGCGGTCCGCACCCCGACACCGGCCGCCACTACACCATCGTCGAGCCGCAGGTCGGCGGCTGGGGCGCATGGGAAGGTTCCGATGGCGTGTCGGGCCAGTTCTCCGGCTTTCACGGCGAGACCTTCAATTGCCCGGCCGAAGTCGCCGAGGCCCGCTACGGGCTGGGGATCGAGCAGGTGGCGCTGAACACCGAGCCCGGCGGCGAGGGCCAGTGGCGCGGCGGCAAGGGCATCGAAGTGCACTACCGCGTTCGCGCCGACGACAACTTCCTCTCGGTCGGCTACACCCGCTCGCGCATGCCGCCCTGGGGCGCGTCCGGCGGGCTCGACGGCTCGGTCAATTACGTCGAGGTGATGCGCAGAGACGGCAGCCGCGACCGCCACGCCTTCACCACCAACCTCACGGTCAACGAGGGCGACATCATCCGCGTCGTCACCGGCAACGGCGGCGGTTACGGCGATCCGCGTGAGCGCAGCCGCGCCGATATCGAACGCGACCTGAAGAACGAGTATCTCACGCCGGAACGCGCCAAGGAAATCTACGGCTACGAGGCCTGATCGACCGGGCCCCGCCGCTAATCCCCCATCCCTTGCCGTCGCGGCAAGGGATGGGGCTGCTCTCACGCAGTCCACATCTCTCTTCAAACTGAAATGTATTCAGTTGTGTCTACCCGAACCGATCGTTCCGCGCGGGCGACCTCGAGCAGCCTGCTTGCGCGAATGATGGCCCGGAACGGCATATGACATCTTGACTTCTGGTCTGGACCGGAAACAATGGTTCAAAAGCCGTTCGGGAGGAAAAGATGGCTCCAATCAAGCTCGACAGTGTTTCGAAGAGCTTCGGGAACGTCAATGTTATCAACGATATCTCGCTCGCCGTGGAATCCGGTGAACTGATGGTGTTTCTCGGGCCGTCGGGTTCGGGAAAATCGACGCTGCTGCGGATGATCGCGGGGCTTGAAACCATCGATGACGGGGCATTGACGATCGACGGGGTCCGCAGCGAAAATCTCGCGCCGGGCCAGCGCAATGTCGCGATGGTGTTCCAGAACTACGCGCTCTATCCGCACATGACCGTGCACGACAACATGGCTTTCGGCTTGCGCAATATCGGCATGAGCGCGGATGAGATCGAGTCCCGGGTGCTTGAGGCCGCGCGCATGCTGGAGATGGAGGAACTGCTGAAACGGCGGCCCGCCCAGCTTTCCGGCGGCCAGCGTCAGCGCGTCGCGATCGGCCGGGCGATCGTCAAGGAACCCAAGGCCTTCCTGTTCGACGAGCCGCTCTCCAATCTCGATGCGGCGCTCAGGGTCAGAACCCGCGTCGAGCTTGCGCGGCTGCATAACCGCATGCAGGCGACGATGATCTATGTGACCCACGACCAGACCGAGGCGATGACGCTTGCCGACCGGATCGTGGTGCTCAACAATTGCCGGATCGAGCAGATCGGCACGCCGATGGAGGTCTATCTCAGGCCAGCCTCGCGCTTCGTGGCCGGTTTTGTCGGGTCGCCCGGCATGAATTTCCTCGAGGTGGATCTTTCAACCGACAACCGTATGGCCCGTCTCAAGGATGGTTCGACCGTTGAGATCGACATTCCAGAGATGAAACCCGGACGCTACGAGATGGGCATTCGCCCGGAAGCCGTGCAGGCGGTGGACGATGACGAGCGCCATGCGGTCACCACCACCGCGACGGTCGGCGTTGTCGAGCGGCTCGGCGAGCGAACCCTGCTCTACTGCACACTGGAAGACGGCACGGAGCTGATCGCCACCGATAAGGGACGTTCCGAAGCCAGGACCGGCGATCGGGTGAAGCTCGCCTTCGACGCGACCGCGCTTCACCTCTTCGATGACGCCGGAAACGCCTATCACGTTCATTGACGATATCAGGGGCGCTTCGACCTCTCACGAAAACGCCGCGGACAGAATGCCGCGGCGTTTTCGTATGCGTGCGCTCGGGTGCCGTCTTACCCCTTGATCCCGGCGGAAAGCGTGATGGCCTGAGTCACCTTGCGCTGGAAGATCAGATAGGCGACCGCGACCGGGAGACCGGCCAGCACGGCGGCCGACAGCTCGCGGGCGTAATAGACGCCGAAGGCGTCGTTGACCTGGGTGATGCCGACGGTGATCGTCATCATTTCGGTCTTGGTAACCGCCAGGAACGGCCACAGAAACGCATTCCACGACCAGATGAAGGTGACGATCGCAAGCGCGGTGGTGACGCCCCAGTTCATCGGCATGTAGATGCGCGTGAGAATGCGCCATTCGGAGGCGTTGTCCATCGCCGCCGCCTCACGGAAATCCTTTGGCACATTGTCGAAGAACTGCTTGTAGACGATGATCACCACCGGGTGGATCAGTTGCGGCAGGACGATCCCGGCCCAGGTGTTGATCAGGCCGAACCGCGCCATCAACTCGAAGTGGTTCACGATCAGCACCTGCATCGGCACCATGAAGCTGGCCAGGATCAGCCACCACAGAACCCGCCGGAACGGGAACTGAAGCTGCGAGATGGCATAGCCGCAGAACATCGAGGACCCGACGGTCAGCACCGTGATCGCAAGCGCGGTGACAATCGAATTCAGATACCAGACGCCGATCTGGGTCTGGGTGAGCGCGAAATAGTAATGCGAGAAGGTCAGGGTGTCCGGCCATAATTCGATATAGCGGCGCACCACCTCGTCTTCCGGCTTGAGCGATGAAATCACCCCCCAATAGAGCGGAAAAGCCCATATTACTGCGATGAATACGGTCAGCAGCGTGATCAGGAGGCCGGCGACATTCAGGCGTTTTGCCGTTGTTGCGTTCATCATTCGCGCCCCTTCGAAAGCCGTGTCAGCTGGAAGTTCAGCACCGACACCACGATGACGATGATGAACAGCACGACGGCAGCGGCAGCGGCCCGGCCGCCCTGGTCATACTGGAAGGCCCGCTGGAACACGTAATAGACAAGCACCAGATTGTCGTTCGGCCGGCCGCCGACCGAAAACAGATAGACCTGGTCGAAAATCTTCAGTTGCAGGATCAGCTGGATCGTCAGCACCAGCGCCGTGATCGGCCACATCAGCGGCCAGGTCAGTTGCCGGAAGGTCGTCAGGCGGGATGCGTTGTCGAGCGCCGCCGCCTCGTAGATCTCGGCAGGGATGGCGCGCAGTCCGGACAGGAAAAGCAGGATCGAGAAGCCCGCGGTCCACCATATCGTGATGAGGCCCACCGCCGGCATGAACCAGACCGTCGACTTGAACACCGGCACCCGGTCGATCCCGAGGATATCGAAGATATACATGGCAATGCCGAACTGGAAGTTCAGAGTCCAGTCCCAGATCAGATAGACCACCGATACCGGCAGGATATAGGGCAGGAAGAACATCGCCAGCACCAGCGCCTGCACGCGGCCCTTCAGCCGGTTGATGCCGAGCGCGATGGCGAAGGCCACCAATGTTCCAGGAATGACGGTGATGGCGACGAAATAGGCAGTGTTCCAGAACGCCGTGTTGAAGCGTCGGTCACCCCAGAGCCGGGTATAATTGTCGAGGCCGACAAACTCGCCGCTGCCGATCAGCGGCGCATCCTGAAACGAGATGATGAGCAGCCGGATGGTCGGATAGATGAAGATCAATCCGTAGATTGCGACGAACGGCGCGACCAGAAGCAGGGCGACAATCGCTTCGTTTCGTTTGTTGCGGAGCATCATGAGGCCTCAAAAGCGGAGAACTGGCATGCGAAACGGCCGCCGGCGGTGATGCCGGCGGCCCGCAGCGATCATTGCAGATCGTTCAGCTCGTATTTGATTTCCTCCACGGCCTCGGCCGGCTCCATTTCCCCGTTGAGCGTCGGCACGAAATAGGTGGACATCACGTCATAGATCGGCCCGGCCACGCCCGCGAGCGTCGATTTGGGGTCGAAGATCATGTTTTCGGTCACGCTTGAATAGGTCGCATTCGGCTGCATGCTCTGGTATTCCGCCGATTGCGTCACCGGGCCGTAGGCCGGGATGTGGCCGGCCGTCGCCCAGAACAGCGAGTTCTTCGCCATCCACGACATGACTTCCAGCACGGCCGCCTTCTTCTCCGCGCTCATCTCCTTGCCGGAATTGGCGGGGATGGCGAATGAATGGCTGTCGGCGTAGGTCGCGGGGTGGTCGAAGATCACCGGCAGTTCCACGGCGCCCCATTCGAACAGCTTGCCCTGCTCCTTGAGGTCGATCATGGTTGGCACTTCCCACACGCCGTTGATCATCAGCGGCGATTCGCCGGAGGTGAACAGCGCCACGGTCGCGGGATAATCGGTATAGGTGGTCTGAAGCCCGTCATTGGTCCAGCCCTGCAGCACGGCCAGCGCGTTTTGCAGCTTTTCGGCGTTGTCGCCGGCGAGGAATTCGCCGTCGGACATCAGCTCGCCGTCCTGCTGGCCCATGAGGGAATAGATCGTGCGGAACATGAAGGTGCCGTCCGCAGTGGTCGAGGCGAGCGGAAACTCCGCGCCTGCTTCCTTCAGGCCCTTCAGCGTGGCCTCGAAGCCTTCGCGGGAATCAAGCCCCATCGGCTTGCCGTCCTCGGTCAGGAGACCGGCTTCGGCGAGCGCGTCCTTGTTGTAATAGAGCACGATCGGATGGGTGTCGAAGGGCACGGCATACTGCTTGCCGTCCACCGTCACCGCGTCCCAGGTCGCCGGCGCGTAATCGGCCTCGGACAGGCCCATCGTCTCCCAGTCCGCCGGCGTGATCTCCTGCAGGATGCCCTGGCTGACGGCAAGCGGAATGCGGCTTGCGTGATAGGTCATGATATCGGGACCTTCGCCGATCGCGGCGGAGGTCCGGATCTTAGAATAGAACGGCGTGCCCCATTCCAGCGTCGTCGCGTCGATGGTGATCTCACCCTCGTGCTCGGCATTGAAATCGGAGATCAGCTGTTTCATGCGAACGCCGTCGCCGCCGGCGAGGAAGTCCCACCAGGTGACCGTTTCCTGAGCCTGGGCGGCGGTGGCGAATACCCCCGCGGCGATTATCGCGCCCATGGCCGCACCTAACATTCTAGCCATCGTCTTCTCCTCTCTTTGCAATACGGCCTCCCGCCGTATGGTTGGCATTCTCGCCGCGCCGGCCCCGTTCACGGAGGCATGCGGCGCGCCGTCTTGCTTGATTGAGCCCTGCGGCGGCGCGGCTGACGCGCTACAGCTTCACCCGGATCATCGAGTAGGAATAGGCAGGGACCGTAATCGAAACCTTGCCGCCGGACACGCTCGCGCCGTCCTGCTTCACAGGGCTGACATTGTCCGGATTTTCCTTCGTATTCACCGCTTCGAGATCGTCATGCTTGATCAGGGTATGCTCGACCGACTTTGCCTCGCCGAACCGCTCAAGCGCGAGATCAATCGTCATCGGCTCCTCTCCGTGACGATTGATGGCGAAGAAGGTCAGTGTGCCCTCATCCGCGTCGTGGACGCCGGAAATGTCGAGATAGGACACATTGGCCGCGATATCGGCGTTATAAGTGGCGCAATCGACGTCGAGCGCCAGCGCCGTGCCGCGGCCATAGCGCGAGGCGAGCTGGAAGGGATGATAGATCGTCTGCTTCCAGGCAGCGCCGCCGGGCGCCGTCATGATCGGCGCGATGACGTTCACGAGCTGGGCGATGCAGGCAATGCTCACCACATCCGAACGGCGGATGAAGGTGTTGATGATGCAGCCGACCTGCAGCACATCCTCGAAATTGTAGATGTCCTCGAGAAGCACCGGCGCGTGCGGCCAGTCCCACTCCTTCATACGCTTTTCGTCCGCCTCGCGCTCGTGATACCAGACGTTCCACTCGTCGAAGGAGATCTTGACGTTCTTCTTCGAGCGCTTCTTGGCCTTGATATAGTCGATCACGCCGCTGACCGTGCCAATATAGCGGTCGAGCTTTTCCGGCAGCGCCAGATATTCGCGCGTGTTCTTCTCGTAGTTCATGAAATACATGTGCAGCGAGATATAGTCGACCTGGTCATAGGTCTCGTCCAGCACCGTGGCCTCCCATTGCGGGAAGGTCGGCATGTCGGAATGGGAAGAGCCGCAGACCACAAGCTCCAGCTTGTCGTCGAAGGCGCGGATCGCCTTGGCGGTCTCGTTGGCGAGATGGCCATATTCGGCGGCGGACTTGTGGCCGACCTGCCAGGGGCCGTCCATCTCGTTGCCGAGGCACCAGAGCCTGACGTTCCACGGATCGGCCTGGCCGTTCTTGCGGCGCAGGTCGGACCAGTAGCTGCCGCCTGGATGATTGACATATTCAACGAAGTTGCGCGCCGCATCGAGCCCGCGCGAGCCGAGATTGACGGCCAGCATCATCTCGGTATTGGCGGCCTCGGCCCAGCGGGCGAATTCTTGGATGCCGACCTGGTTGGATTCCGCCGTCCGCCAGGCAAGGTCGAGACGGGTGGGGCGCTCGCTCTGCGGGCCGATGCCGTCCTCCCAGTTATAGGCCGAGACGAAATTGCCGCCGGGATAGCGGCAGATCGGGGTGTCGAGTTCACGCACAAGATCGATGACGTCGCGGCGCATGCCGTTTTCATCCGCGGTCGGATGGTCAGGCTCATAGATGCCGGTGTATACTGCCCGTCCGAGATGCTCGAGAAACGAGCCGTAGAGCCTCGGATCGATCGTGGATATGGTGAAATTCTTGTGCGCGGTGACGCGGGCCTGCATGCTTCCTCCTCGAAATTTTGTTTTTTGGTGCAAACCAATATTTATGGATAATAAAGACCCGATCGTTCCGTTCGTCAAGCGGTTTTCCGGAGGCGGGCGGGTTCGTTTTGGCCCCGGGCGGGGCTACCGGGTCGTCAGGCGCAGCACGATATCCTGATCGTAATTGCCGAAGCCCTTGCCGAAGATATTGATGCCGCCGGGGTGGCGGGCGTCGTCACGCACGCTCAGACAGAGGCGGATCGAGTGCTTCTGGTCGAGCCGGAGATCGGCGAGACAGACATCCGACATCCTGACGCCGTCGACAAACGAGCCGGCGTCGGTTACCCGAAAACGCTTCAGCATGCCGTATTGCGAGCCTTTCAATTTCCACCAGTCGGGGGTGAAAACGCCGCGGCGGTCGCCGAAATCGCCGGGCGAGGTCCATTGGCCAATATCGACGCCGTTGACGGTAATCGTGATGTCGGACGGCCAGTCCGGATTGGTGCCCGGCATTTCGGATGAAAGCTCCAGCGAGAACTCAAGCTCGGCGACGTCGCGGTTGTCGAGCCGGGCGTTGTTGGGAAACTGGTACTCCACCGAGCCGCGCGTGAACCAGATCAGCCCCGCCTTCATCCGCGCCGGGTCGAGGAAGGAATCCGGCACATCAAGAAGTCCGATAATGCCTTCATCGGTGCACAACCCGCAGGGCGCGCTGACCTCGCAGGCGGTATAGAGGCCGACCGGCATCGCCACCTCGATCCCGTCATTGCGGCGTTCTTCGGCCGCATCGCCGAACATGATGACGACCTCGTCATAAATGCTGGTGCAGAGCTTCTGATTGCCCTTGCGCGCCCGCTGGCTTTCGGTGCGGATCAGCCCGGCCTCCTCCAGCAACTGCACGCTCAGCGACACCGTCGACTGCGGCAGGTTCAGAAGCTCGCCGATTTCCTTGACGTTGAGCGCGCCCTTGCGGCGCAACAGCTTGAGGACCGAGATGCGCGCGGGCGCGGCAAGCCCCTTGATGACATGCATGTCCTTTTCAGGATCGACGACAAGAAAGTTACGTGGCATGGATGTGGTTCGCTGCTGGGAGGCGTTTGTCAAAAAACGTTCATATCAGGATTCTTGGCGCGGTCAAATTTCCCGACACGTTAACGGCAGATCCCGGTTCGCGGGTCTGCCGCCCCGCATTGTCCCAAAAGCAGCGGGGCCGGCAGCAAGCCGCCGGCCTGGACTATCCGGCATTTCTCAGCGGCCGCCTTCGATCTTGCGGAAGCGCTGTGCGGCCCCGGCGGCCCCGTAGGGATAATCCGGCATCGGCTGGTGTGAGACCTCCGACAGGCGCTTGATCTCGTCCGCGGAAAGCTGAAGTTTTGCCGCGCCGAGATTGTCGGCAAGCTGGGCCTCGGTGCGCGCGCCCAGAATGACGGAGGTGACGGCGGGCTGCGCCGCAAGCCAGGCGAGCGCCACCTGCGCCATGCTGGCATTGTGCGCGCCGGCGATATCCTCCAGCGCGCCGAGCACCTCCCAGGTCACCGACTTGGCATTGTGCTTGTCATAGGCTTCCATGCCGCGCGCCGGATTTTCGCCGAGCCTTGTGGCGCCGGTCGGCATCTGGTCGCGCTTGTACTTGCCCGAAAGCCACCCACCGGCGAGCGGCGACCACGGCAAAAGCCCCATGCCCGCATCCTGGCAGGCCGGGACGATCTCGTGCTCGATGCCGCGCGCCAGCAGATTATACTGCGGCTGAAGGGTGACCGGGGCGGAGAAGCCGTTCACCCTGGCGATCCAGACCGCCTTGGTCAATTGCCAGCCAAGGAAGTTGGAGAAGCCGTAATAGGCGATCTTGCCGCTCGAGACGGCATCGTCGAGGAAGCGCAGCGATTCTTCCAGCGGCGTCAGCGCGTCAAAGGCATGAAGCTGGTAGAGGTCGATCTGCTCGACGCCGAGGCGGGCCAGCGAGGCATCGAGCGATTCGGCGAGGTTCTTGCGCGACAGGCCGATGCGGTTCGGCCCGTCGCCCATGGGAAACCGCGCCTTGGTGGCGATCACCAGCTCCTTGGTAATGCCGGGTTTCTGTTTCAGCCAGCGGCCGACGATCTCCTCGGAGAGACCGGTTGAATAGACGTTGGCGGTGTCGATGAAGTTGCCGCCGGCTTCCACATAGGCATCCATCAGCCGGAAGGAGGTCGCCTCGTCGGCCTCGTCGCCGAAGGTCATGGTGCCGAGGCAGAGACTGGTCACCACGGCGCCGCTGTTTCCAAGTCTGCGATAATCCATGAGCGTTTCCTTTCTGTTGACTGATGGCAGAGGCGGTCGCGCGGCTCAGCGCGCCGCCCAGTTGGCGCCGCGGCGGAAGATGGTCGCCATTTCCGGAACCTGGAACTCGCTGGCGATGTGGCCGAGCGAGGAATAGAACACCCGGCCCTTGCCGTGGCGGCGCTTCCACGCCACCGGCATGACCACGCCGTCGATCCATTCCGCATGGTCGCCTCTGAAGGTGGTGGTCGCCAGCACCTCGTTGGAGGGGTCGACATGCATGTAATACTGCTCCGAATGATAGGGGAAATCGGAAATCCCCTCCATGATCGGGTCGTCCGGCTTCGTCACATTGACCGTATAGTCGATGATATTGCCGGGATGGGCCACCCACTGGCCGCCGATGATGAACTGGTAGTCGACCGAATCGCGGAAGGCATCGCCCGCCCCGCCGTGATAGCCGGCAATGCCGACGCCGCTCTCCACGGCCGCGGACAGGTTCTTGACCTCCTCCTTCTCGATCTTCGACATGGTCATGATCGGAACGATCAGGCTCAGATCCTTGATCTGCGGATCGGCGAAGGCCTCGGTGGAATGTTCGAGATAGACCTTGAACCCGTCCTCCTGCAGCATGTCGCGGATGATGTGGGCGCATTCCTCCGGCTCGTGTCCGCTCCAGCCGCCCCAGACTATGAGTGCTTCGCGCATGATATCTCTCCTCTCGCGTCAGCCGGCATCCCGCCGGCCGGGTTGATGGTTTCTCGCCGTTCGGCCTATTTGCCGAGCGCGCCGTCGATCAGCGAATCCGACAGCGGCGCCGGCCGCGCGACGGTGGTCGTGATCCCGACGGTCTTTTCGGTTTCGGCGGCGGTGGTGAAGGCCTCCATCACCTCCAGCACATGCAGGGCCAGATCGCCGTTCGCCCTGTGCGGCCTGTCGTTGCGGATCGCATAGGCCATGTCGGCAAGCCCGATCGAGCGGTAATTGCCGTCGGCATAGGGCTGGTCGACGGGCTGGTCCTCGAAATCTCCACCCTTTTTCAGAAGCGAGACCGGTCCGGCGAAGAAGTTGGGGTCGGGAACCAGCAGCGTTCCCTCGGTGCCGTAGATCTCGATCGGCAGATGCTTGTGGCCCGCCACGTCGAAGCTCATCGTCACCTGCACGACCGCGCCGTTTTCGAAGATCAGCGTGCCGGCAATATGGGTCGGCACCTTGACGGAAATCATGTCGCCCCGGCGCGGTTCGCTGGTGATCTCGCGTTCCCGGCGCAGCATGGTCGCAAAGCCGGCGACCTTTTTCACCGGGCCGAAAAGATTGACGAGGTCGGTGATGTAATAAGGGCCCATGTCGAGCATCGGGCCGCCGCCGATATCGTAGTAGAAATCGGGATTGGGGTGCCAGGATTCATGGCCCGGCCGCATGAAGCTCGCCGTGCCGCCGACCGCAAGGCCGAGCGCGCCGCTGTCGACGAGCGCGCGGGCCGTCTGGTGGCCGCCGCCGAGAAACGTATCGGGGGCCGCGCCGATCCTGAGTCCCGCTTTGGCGGCGGCGTCCGCGAGCGTCTTGCCCTCGGCGAAGGTGATGCCGAGCGGCTTTTCCGAATAGGTATGCTTGCCGGCCTCAAGCGCTCTCAAACCCACCGCGACATGGGCGCGCGGAATGGTCAGGTTGAGGATGATCTCGACCTTGGGGTCGGCCAGAAGCGCGTCGATCGTGCTGACGGGCGCATTGAATTCGGCCGCCTTCGCCTCGGCTGCCGCCTGGTTGAGGTCGGCGACGCCGCGAATGTCGAGAATGTCGAATCCGGCCATCGCCTTCAGATAGGCGCCCGAAATATTGCCGCATCCGATGATGCCGATACCTACTTTTTCCATTTCTCACTCCTCCCAAAGCGCGAAGCCCGGCGTTCAAAGCGCGGGGCCGGTTGTGCTCCATGGCGATTCATACAGTTCGTAAAGTGCTACCGCCGCCGCTCCCCGCGCCCAGAAAAAATCCTCGGCGTCGTCGAAGACCAGTTCGCTGACATCGGCGAGCGATGGCGGGATCGCGCTGTTGAAGGCCTTTGTCAGCCGGTCGATGAAGGGTTTGCCGAGCGCAAGGCTGGAACCCACGAGAATAACGCGTGGTGGGGCGAAAAGGGTGACGATGTTGGCGACCGTCACGCCTATGGCATCGCCGGCGCGCTCCGCCGCCGACATGATCTGCGCGTCCTTGGCCTTGATCAGCGTCTGGGCATGCGAAATGCCGCGCCCCAGCCGCACGGCATCGGCATAAAGCCCTTCGCGCGGGCCGTCGCCGAGGATCGCGCTTTCGCCGGCGAGGCTTGCCAGCCGCGACATGCTGTCGGCGCTGCTGCCGAGCACGAGGTCGCCGAGATTGTGGCTGAGCCCGCCCGCGCCGCGAAAAAGCTGGCTGTTGTGCAGCACGCCGAGCCCCAGCGTCCGCTCCAGCGAGACCAGCACCATGTCCTCGAGATGGCGGGCCTTGCCGAACCAGTGGTGGGCGAGCGTGACGGCATGAACATCGCTCTCGATAATCGTGCGGATGCCGAAGCGCGGCGACATGACGGCGGCGAAATCGACATTCTCGTCGCTGAAGATCGGGCTGGAGCGCACCACGCCGGTGCGGTGCTCGACCACGCCGGGAATGCCGAGACAGATCACGTCGATCTCGGAAAGCGTCAGCCCGCTATCCATCACGCAGGCGCGCACGCCGTCCTCCACCAGATCGGCGATGACGTCGATCGGCATCCTGTCGATGCGCACGGGGAGCGAAAATTCGGACAGCACCTCGCCGCAGAAATCGGACACCACGAAGGTCATGCGCGTCGCCGCGATCTTGGCGCCGACAACGCGCGAAGCGTCCGGATTGAGCTCGAGCATCACCCGGGGGCGGCCGCGCGCGGCGGCATTGCGCAGGTCGCCCTCGTGCCGCGACAGGATCAGGCCGTCATCGATCAGCGAGCCGGTGATCGCGGAAACCGTGCTGGTCGAAAGCTCGGTGCGCTTGCTGATCTCGATGCGCGCGATCGGGCCGTTGCGCCGGATCGTGTCCAGCACGCTCAACCGGTTGATTGCTCGCATCAATTCAGGATCAGCAGTCTTCATGGGGCTCGTCGGGCAGCTTCAGGGCAGGGGTTTAATTTTTCCGCATCACGAAATAATTTATGCCTGTTCTTAGTCCCGGCTACACGCGCCATGCAAGCGATTTTTGCGCGATATGGCTATTTTTAAGGCAGTTTGCCCCGGAACGGGTAGTTTCGGGTTGACAAAACTCAGGTCTCGACATTTATTTAATCCGGAGTGTGCAAAAAAAGTACTTTGGGAGGAGTGCGATATGTCAATTACTGCCAAATGGCTTCGTTACGGCGCTGCCGCCGCAGGCTTTGCGGCCCTCGCGGTGGCCGCGAACACGGCATCGGCCGAGACCGTCATCAAATGGCTCCATCTGGAAAACCAGGAGCCGGTCGTTGAAGTCTGGCGCCAGGTCGCCGACGAGTTCGAGCAGGCCAATCCGGGCGTCAAGATCGAGATGCAGTTCCTTGAAAACCAGGCCTTCAAGGCGAAACTGCCGACCCTGCTGCAATCATCGGAAATCCCCAGTCTGTTCTACACCTGGGGCGGCGGCGTTTTGAAGGCGCAGTCCGAGACCGGCGTCCTCAGGGATATCACGCCGGCGCTCGATGCCGACAACAACAAATGGCGCGACACGCTGAAACCGTCGTCGATTGCCGGGATGACGTTTGACGACCAAGTCTGGGCCGCGCCAGTGCTGAACGGCGTCGTCTCGTTCTTCTACAACAAGGAACTGTTCGACAAGGCCGGCGTGGATGGCACCTCGATCGAAACCTGGGATGACTTCATGGGGGCCGTCAAGACCCTGAAGGATGCCGGAATCACGCCGATTGCCGGCGGCGGCGGCGACAAGTGGCCGATCCATTTCTACTGGGGTTATCTCGCCATGCGCGAGGCAGGCCATGACGGCTTCATGGCGGCCAAGGCTGGCGAAAATGGCGGTTTCGCGGGCGAGCCCTTCGTCGCGGCCGGCGAGAAGCTTGCGGCGCTTGGCGCGCTTGAACCCTTCCAGAACGGCTATCTCGGCGCGACCTGGAACGATGCGCTGGCAGCCTTCGGCGACGGGCGCGCGGCCATGATCCTGTCCTTCGAGAACACCGGCCGGACCCAGATCAGCAATTCCACCGACGGCAAGGGGCTTGCGGAAGACAATATCGGACGCTTCGCCTTTCCCGTGATCGAGGGCGCGCCGGGCGTGGTCACCGACAATATGGGCGGCCTGACCGGTTGGGCCGTGACCAAGGACGCGCCGCCCGAGACCGAGAAATTCCTCGAATACTATACCAGCCCGGATGTCGCCCGCAGGATTTCCGAGGTTCAGAAGGTCATTCCGGTCACGATCGGCGTCGCCGACTCGATTACCGATCCGCTTCTGAAGAGCAGTGCCGAGGCGCTGGCCGATGAAACCTGGCACCAGAACTATCTCGACCAGGATCTCGGGCCCAATGTCGGCGCGGTGGTCAATGACATGAGCGTCGCGATCGTCTCCGGCGCGACCTCGCCGGAAGACGCCGCCCAGCAGATCCAGGACACCTACGAACTGGAAAACATGTAGTTCGTTGTTCCGGGCGCCGCCTTGCCGGCGCCCGGCATTCCAGGCTCCTGATGTTCGGGGATGTGCCCGGCCGGACTTTTTTCGCTGAACCCGGCTTAAATGCGCGATCTCCGGCTGCACGGGCAAGGCGGCATACCGCCGCCGCACTGCATGCGGGAAAATGCCAATGACGACCACCGACTCCATCCTGCCCGCGCCGGTCGGGCCTGCTCCGGGCAGGGCCAGAAGACGGCGCTCGCTGGCCCATACCAAATGGCCGGTGCTGATCATCTTCCTGCCGCCGGCGCTGGTGCTGTTCACGCTGCTCGTCATCCTGCCGATCGGCGAGGCGGCCTGGTACTCCTTCTTCAGCTGGAACGGCTACGGCGAACCGAGCAAATGGGTCGATTTCCGCAACTACCAGCTTATCTTCCGCAACAGCGCCTTCACCAAGGCGCTGATCAATAACGGCCTGATTATCGCCGTCTCGATCGTCATCCAGTTGCCGCTGGCGCTGTGGCTCGCCTCCATGGTGACGAAGCAGATCAGGGGCGCGCTGTTCTTCCGACTGATCTTCTTCCTGCCCTATGTGCTGGCCGATGTCGCCGCCGGCATGATCTGGCGCTTCGTCTATGACGGTGATTTCGGCCTCGTCGCCGGCATCTGGCATTTCTTCGGGGCGGAGCCGCCATTTGTGCTCGCCAATCCCGATACCGCCATGTCGGCCATCCTTGGCGTGGTGGTCTGGAAATATTTCGGCTTCCACATGATGCTGTTCATCGCCGGCCTGCAGGCGATCGATCGCAGCATTCTGGAAGCGGCCGATATCGACGGAGCGACCGGCTGGCAGAAATTCCGGCTGGTGACGCTGCCGATGCTCGGCTCCACCGTGCGGCTTTCGGTGTTCTTCGCCGTTATCGGCTCGCTGCAGCTTTTCGATCTCATCATGCCGCTCACCGGCGGCGGGCCGGCCAACTCGACCCAGACCATGGTGACCTTTCTCTACAATTTCGGCGTCACCCGCATGCAGGTCGGTTTCGGCAGCGCCGTCGGCGTCATTCTGTTCATCATCTGCGTCACGCTGGCCTTCAGCTACAAACGGATATTCATGAAAAATGACTGAGATTTCCGAAAGCGCGCCGATCGATGCGGCAAAATCCGGCGGGGAAGGCCGCAAGCTCAATGCCGGCACCAAGACCTATCTCTATGTCTCGCTGCTGCTTGTCGCGGGCATCGTCATCATCCCGCTCATCACCACCGCGCTTGGCGGCTTCAAGACGCTGCCGGACCTGCGCGGCAGTCCGTTCGGCCTGCCCGATCAATGGCAGTGGAGCAATTACACCGATATCCTGATCTCGAAGCGCTATTGGCTGCAGATGGGCAATTCGCTGCTGATCGCGGTGTTTACCGTGTTTCTCACCATCGTGTTCGCCGCCTGCGCCGCCTTCTGCTTCGCCCATATCCGCTTCTTCGGTTCGGACTATCTGCTCAACTATTTCCTGATCGGGCTGATGTTCCCGGCGGCCACCGCCATCCTGCCGCTCTATATCCGCATCCGCGATCTCGGCCTGCTCGATACCTATTGGGGCGTGATCCTGCCGCAGGTGGCCTTCGGGCTCGGCATGAGCATCCTGCTGTTTCGCAATTATTTCCGCAACCTGCCGGAGGAGCTGTTCGATGCCGCCTTCGTCGACGGCTGCGGCTATATCGGCTTCTTCTGGCATGTGACCATGCCGCTGTCGCGGCCGATCATCGCCACGGTCGGCATCATCGCCTTCGTGCAGAGCTGGAACAGCTATATCATTCCATTGATCATGCTGAACACGGAGAGCCGCTACCCCTGGCCGCTCGGCATCATGGTCTACAAGGGCGAATTCGCGACCGAATGGCAGCTTGTGCTCGCCTTCATCACGCTGACCATCCTGCCGACGATCATCGCCTTCTTTATCGCCCAGAAACACATCATCGCCGGACTGACAGCCGGCGCCGTGAAATCGTGAACCCTCCGGGAGCTTGTCGAAAATGGCATCCGTCGAACTCAGCAATATCAGAAAGTCCTACGGCGCTCTCGAGGTCATCCACGGCGTTTCGCTTTCGATCGAGGATGGCGAGTTCGTCGCCCTTGTCGGACCGTCGGGCTGCGGGAAATCCACGCTGTTGCGCATGATCGCCGGCCTTGAGGAAATCACCGGCGGCGATATTTCGATCGGCGGCGAGATCGTCAACGATCTGACGCCGCGCGAGCGCAACATTGCCATGGTGTTCCAGTCCTACGCGCTCTATCCGCATATGACGGTGGCCGAAAACATGGGCTTCAACCTGCGTCTCGCCAAGCGCCCGAAGGCGGAAATCGAGGAGCGCGTCGGCGAGGCGGCGCGGATGCTGGACCTGACGGCGCTGCTCGACCGCAAGCCCTCGCAGCTTTCCGGCGGCCAGCGCCAGCGCGTCGCCATGGGCCGCGCGGTGGTGCGCGATCCGGCGGTGTTCCTGTTCGACGAGCCGCT
>NZ_DEPM01000084.1:0-12617 GCF_002358775.1 Martelella sp. UBA3392 | reverse complement strand
CCTCCGGGGCGAGAAGATTGGGGGGCTTTGCGGTCTGACAGTAACGCGTTGTCAGTTCAGTCGAGGTTACCCTGAGGACAAGAAAATCAGATCGCCAGATATTCCTCGCGCAGTTCGGCATTGTCGAGCACTTCGACCGCGGTGCCGGAGAACACGATCTGGCCGGTGTCCATGATCACCGCCTTGTCGGAGAGGCGGAGTGCTGCGACCGCGTTCTGCTCGACGATGATGGTGGTGATGCCGAGGTCGCGGATCTGGCGGACGATGCTTTCGATCTCGTGGACGATCACCGGGGCGAGGCCCTCATAGGGCTCGTCGAGGAACAGGATCTTGATATCGCGGGCGAGCGCGCGGGCGACGGCGAGCATCTGCTGCTCACCGCCGGACATGGTGACGGCGTCCTGCTTGCGGCGCTCGGCAAGGCGCGGGAAGTGGTCGTAGATCTTTTCGAGGGTCCAGCCCTTTTCGCCCGAGACCTGGGCGAGAACGAGGTTTTCCTCGACCGTCAGCCCGCCGATGATGCGGCGGTCTTCCGGCACCAGCTGGACGCCCATCTTTGCGGCCTGGAAGGCGCGCTTGCTGTGGAGCGGTTCGCCGTTGAGCCAGATTTCGCCGCTTTTCAGCGCCGGATTGTCGAGACGGGCAAGGGTGCGCAGCGTGCTGGTCTTGCCGGCGCCGTTGCGGCCGAGGAGGGAGAGCACTTCGCCCTTGGCGATATCGAAGGAAACGCCCTGAACGATGTAGCTTTCGCCGTACCAGGCGTGAATGTCGCGGACGCTGAAGAATGCATCGCCCTTTTCGGTGGCCATCCGGTTTTGCTCCTCGCGGACATTGTTGCTGTGCATGTTCATGCCTCGGCCTCGCCAAGATAGGCTTCCTTGACCTTCGGGTTCCCGCGCACCTCATCGGGAGAACCTTCGGCGATGATGCGGCCCTGCGCAAGCACCGAGATCCTGTCGGCGAGCGAGAACACCACGTGCATGTCATGCTCGATGATAACTTTGGTCATGCCGCGGGCCTTGATGCGCTGAAGCAGTTCGATGGTGCGGTTGGTGTCGTGACGGGCCATGCCGGCGGTGGGCTCGTCGAGAAGCAGCAGCTTGGGTTTCTGGATCAGGCACATGGCGAGCTCCAGGCGGCGCTTGTCGCCGCGCGACAGCGAGCCCGCCTCGTGATGGCGGCGCGCGGAAAGCCCGATATCCTCGAGGATGAATTCTGCCTCCTCGCGCACTTCCCGTTCGCCGGCAAGGGCGCGGATGGCATTCAGCTTGAACGCACCGTCGCGGCGGGCGAAGGCGGGGATCATGACGTTTTCGATCAGCGTCAGGTCGGGGAAGATTTCCGGCGTCTGGAACACGCGCGAGACGCCCATCTGGTTGATCTCGTGGGGCGCGTGGCTGGTCAGCGTCTGGCCATCGAAGACGACCTTGCCGTGGGTCGGCTTCAGCCGGCCGATGCAGACATTGAGCAGGGTGGACTTGCCGGCGCCATTGGGGCCGATAATGGCATGGACCTTGCCGCTTTCCACCTCAAGATTGACATCGGAGAGCGCGCGCAGGCCGCCGAAGCTCTTGTGGACGTCGTCGACATGGAGAACGATGTTTCTGTCGGCCATGGTGCTACTCCGCGGGCTGGACTTCGGCGACGGATTGTTCCTCCGCCTTGCCGGTGCCGCCGCCGCCAAAGCGGGCGCGGACACGTTTGACGCCTTCCATGATGCCGCCGGGCAGGAAGATCACGATCGCCATGAAGATCAGGCCGAGCGTCAGGTGCCAGCCGTCGCCGACAAACAGCGACAGGAGCTTGACCACCGGGGTCTCGATCGCGTCCGGCAGGAAGGAGAAGGTCTGGTGCAGGGCCTGCTCGTTGAAGGACGAGAAGATATTCTCGAAATATTTGATGACGACCGCGCCGATGACCGGGCCGACCAGCGTGCCGACGCCGCCGAGGATGGTCATCAGCACGACCTCGCCCGACGCCGTCCACTGCATGCGTTCGGCGCCCGCCAGCGGATCGGTAACGGCCATCAGCGCGCCGGCGAGACCGGCGAACATGCCGGAAATGATGAAGGCGGAGCGGAGATAAGGCCGCGTGTTGAAGCCGGTATACATCATCCGGTTCTGGTTCGACTTCACCGCCTTCAGCATCATGCCGAAGGGCGAGCGGAAGATGCGGATGGTGAGGTAGAAGCAGATCAAAAGGGCGATGGCGCAGAAATAAAAGCCGCCATAGCCCTGGAGCTGAATGCCGAAGAAATCGGGCGAGGGCAGGCCGGCGCCGGCTTCAAAGAACATCCGGTCGAGAATGCGCGGATCATTGTGCGAAAGCTGCAGGCCGGTCTCGCCGTTGGTGATGGGTGTCAGCACCGAATAGGCGAGGTTGTAGCTCATCTGGGCGAAAGCGAGCGTCAGGATCGAGAAATAGATGCCCGAACGCCGGAGCGTGACGTAGCTGATGACGGCAGCGAACAGGCCGGAACAGATCATCGCGAAGATGATGGCGGGGATTGCGTTCATGGTCAGAAGCTTGAACGACCAGACGGCGGCGTAGGAGCCGACGCCGAGAAAAGCGGCGTGGCCGAAGGAGAGATAGCCCGTCAGCCCGAACAGGATGTTGAAGCCGATCGCGAAGATGCCGAAGATCGCGAATTTCTGCAGGAGCGCCGGATAGGCGGCGCCCAAGGGCATGAACAGGATGGGCGCGGCGAGCACGATGGCCGAGAAGATGGCAAACAGCAGCCAGTCGTTGCGGGAAAGATTGGCGAACATGCGGTGCTATTCCTCCATCACGCCGCGGCGGCCCATGAGCCCGCGCGGCATGGTCAAGAGAATGATGACGGCGACGAGATAGATGATCACCTGGTCGATGCCGGGGATGATGGCTTTCACCTCGTTCATCGAAGCGAAGGATTGCAGGATGCCAAGCGTGAAGCCGGCAATGATCGCGCCCGGCAGCGAGCCCATGCCGCCGACGACCACGACGACGAAGCTGAGCACCAGGAAATCCATGCCGAGGTGATAGTTCGGCGGCAGGATCGGCGTGTACATCACGCCGGCAAGGCCGGCGACCACGGCGGCGATGCCGAAGACGACGGTGAAGCGTTTCTCGATATCGATGCCGAGCAGGCCGACGGTTTCGCGGTCGCGCATGCCGGCGCGGACCACCATGCCATAGGTGGTGAATTGCAGGAAGGCGAACACGGCGCCGATGATGGCGAGCGCGGTGACGAAGTAGATCAGCCGCCACCAGGGATAGACGATGAAGGCATCGGGCATGCCGATCCATGCGCCGATATTGGCCGTGCCGGCAAACATCGACGGTGCGGATTGCGGGATCGGGTTGGCACCGAAGATTTTCTTGATGATTTCCTGGAGCACGATGGCGAGGCCGAAGGTGACCAGGATCTGGTCGGCATGGGGACGCTTGTAGAAGAACCGGATCAGGCCGCGCTCCATGACGAGGCCGAAAAGCAGCATGACCGGGATCGCAAGCAGGATCGACAAGGGCACCGACCAGTTGATGATCGCGGCCCCGACATCGCCGAAAGCGTATTCCATATAGGGGATGGCGCGGGGCGCGAACAGCGCGCCCTCTTCCTTGGGCGGCTGGATCGGCCAGGAAATCAGCGCGTTGAAGGCGACGGCGCAGAACGCGCCGAGCATGAACAGCGCCCCATGGGCGAAATTGACCACGCCGAGCGTGCCGAAGACCAGGGTGAGGCCAAGCGCGATCAGCGAATAGGCCGCGCCCTTGTCCAGACCGTTCAGAATTTGAATGATGATGGCGTCCATTACCCGCTATCCGCTGTTTTGATGCGCGGGACCGGGCGCAAACCTGGCGCCCGGTCCGTTGTTCATCTGGCCGAGATCAGCACTGCTTGGCCGTATCGGGGCCGAGCTCGCCGCCGAAGATCGACGGGTCGTAGTCGACCTGCGAACGCGGAACGATCTGGACCACCTTCAGCAGATCGTATTCGTTCTGCGGATCGGGGTTGCCGCGCACGACGAGGCAGTCCTTCATGCACTGGTGGTCGGCGGCGCGGTAAAGCGTCGGGCCGTTGCCGAGACCATCGAACTCGAAGCCTTCCAGCGCCTTGATGACTTCCGGCGCGAAGAAGGTGCCGGCGCGCTCGACGGCGTCGGCGTAGAGCAGGGCCTGGACGTAGCAGGTCTGGGCGGCCTGGGACGGCGGGAAGCCGTATTCCGCGCCGAAGGACTGGACGAAGGCCTTGGTGCCGTCATCTTCCAGCGACCACAGCCAGTTGGCAGAGCCGAGGATATTCTGCGCGGCGGCGCCCGCGCCCTTGGCCATCAGGTCGGAGAACAGCGGCACGACGATCTCGAAATTCTTGCCGTTGACCTGCTTGTCCTTGAGGCCGAACTGGACGGCCTGGGTCAGCGAATTGACCATGTCGCCGCCGTAGTGGTTGAGGATCAGCACATCCGCGCCGGAATTCAGAACCGGGGTGATGTACTGCGAAAAGTCGCCCGCGCCGACAGGGGTCTTGACCGTCTGGACGGTTTCCCAGCCGAGCGCCTCGGTGGCGTTCTTCATCGATTCCTCCTGGGTCCAGCCCCAGGTGTAGTCGGCGGTCAGGTGATAGGCGCGGCGGTCCGCGCCGTATTCGGCGGCAAGCACGGGGCCGAGCGCCTCGCCGGACTGATAGGCGTTGAAGAAGTGGCGGAAGCCGTAGCGGCGCTTGTCCTTGCCGGTGGTGTCGTTGGAGTGCGTCAGGCCGGCCATGAAGATGACGCCCATGTCCTGGCAGAGGCTCTGCACGGCGACGGCCACGCCGGAGGATGAGCCGCCGGTGATCATCACCGCGCCATCCTTCTCGATCATGCGCTTGGCGCCGTCGCGGGCGGCATCGGACTTGGTCTGGGTGTCGCCGGTGACATAGTCGACCTTCTTGCCGAGAATGCCGTTGCCCTTCAGTGTTTTCGAGGAGAAGGTGGCGAGCATGCCGCCATCGCCTTCGCCGTTCAGATGCTTGGCGGCGAGCTGGAGGGCCTTCAACTCGTCGAGGCCTTCATCGGCGTAAGGACCGGTCTGGGGCACGTTGAAGCCGAGCACGACATTGCTGCCGGTCGGCATGTTGCAGGACATCTGGTCCTGGGCGTATGCGCCGCGGACGAAACTCATCGGTGCGGCGAGCGTGATGCCGGCGGCCGCGCCCGCTCTCAGCAGGCTGCGCCGGTTCATGATAAAGCGAGACATTCAGACTCCTCCCAAGTCGTGAAAAGGGCTGCGCTCTCCTCAGCGCAGAAGCGCTCATCCTCCAGAGCGCATGGGGTGATGCTAGCAAGCGGGCAAATTGTCGCAATTGACCGATAGTGATAAGACCTTTGTTTAAGTCAGTTTATGCTTACGCAATGTCCGACGTGATGCGGGTTGAAGCGCGGCCGCGATGCGCGCATATAGGCGGTTCGGCGAAAAGGAAGAATAATGGCTGACAAGGCGGACGAACCTTTCTGGCGGGTGAAGCGGCTCGAGGAGATGGACAATCGCGAATGGGAAGCCCTTTGCGATGGTTGCGGGCTGTGCTGTCTCAACAAGCTGGAAGACTGGGAGACGGGGGAGGTGGCCTTCACCTCGGTCGCCTGCCGGCTGCTGGACGGACACAGCTGCCAGTGTTCGGATTACGAGCACCGGCAGAAGACGGTGCCGGAGTGCATTCAGCTCGATATGGAGGGCGTGCGGGAAATCCCCTGGCTGCCGCCGACCTGCGCCTATCGGCTGGTTCATGAGGGCCGCGATCTCTACTGGTGGCATTATCTGGTTTCCGGAGATCGCGAGACGGTGCATCAGGCCGGGATTTCGGCCCGCGACAAGACCATCAGCGAGATGAAGGTGGCGGTGGAGGATTACGAGGATTACCTGATCGAATGGCCGGTGCTGACGGGCGAGAAGACGGGATGAGACCTTTCCCCGGTATTACAAGATAAGAAAAAATACCTATTATAGGAAAATAATCCTTGACGGCGTAACGGTGCTTTGGTAGCTTCTGTCTACGGTCGGGAATTTGCGGGTTTGAGCCCGCTTCGCCTTTCCCGCCGGACTCAGCCGTCACTCAGACTGGAGCGGTTCCGCTTTTCCTCGTATCGGCGGAACCGCTCTATCTTTTTGATCTTCCGCGAGCCGGTGACGGCTCCGTCAGGAATTGTCGCCGCCCGGTCTCGACCGGGCTTTTTTTATGGTCGAACGGCAGGTCTCCCGAGGCGCGCCGGAAGGAGCTTCATTGTGGCTGACCATGAGTCATTCGATATCTCGCTGTTCGGGTTGTGGCCGCGCAATCCGCGTTACGAAGGCGGGGCAGGGCGGACGGAGGCGGGTTACCATTTCATCGAACCGAAGACGCGGCGCGGCGGCGGCGACGATGACATGCGGCTGCTTTTGAACGACCTGACGGCGGAGATGCGGGCGCAGTTCGCCTTCTTCAAGCGGTTGCGCATGCGGGCTGTAAAGAGGGGCAGCCAGGGCGATGACGGCGATGCGCGTGCCGAGGTGAAGGCGGCGACCGATGCGATCGCGCTGATCATCCGCACGCTGGAAAAGGCCGACGAGTTGCAGCGGCGGCTGGCGGCCAGCCGCAAGGACGAGGAAGAGCGCCAACTGAATTTCAGGGATTACGACAATGCCAAAGCCCATTTCCTCGACCTCATCGAAAAGCGGGCCGAGGAACTGGCGGAACGAAAGCTTGCCGAACGCGAGCGCGCCGTCTGATCCGTTTCAATATGCTGCCTTTCTCGCCAAGGAGTGGCGGTTTCTGGCGCGGCCGGAGCAATTGCCGCCGGCGCATGACTGGCGGACATGGCTGCTGATGGGCGGGCGCGGTTCGGGCAAGACGCGGGCCGGGGCGGAATGGGTGCATGATCTGGCGATTGCCGATGGGGAGAAGAGCGAATTGCGGATCGCGCTGGTGGCGGAGACGCTTGGCGATGCCCGCGAGGTGATGATCGACGGGGTTTCCGGGATCTGCCGGATTGCCCGGCGAATGAAGCCGGATTTCGAGATCTCGCGCCGGCGGCTGGTGTGGCCGAACGGGGCAGTGGCCTATCTGTTTTCCTCCGAGGACCCGGAGGCGCTGCGCGGGCCGCAATTTCACTTTGCCTGGTGCGACGAACTGGCGAAATGGCGCTACGGCCAGGAATGTTGGGACATGCTGCAATTCGGCCTGAGGCTCGGTCATGCGCCGAGGCAGATCGTGACCACCACGCCGCGCGCGGTGCCGCTGTTGAAGCGGCTGATGGCGGAAGACGACGCTGTGCTGACCCGGATCTCGACGGCGGACAACCGGGCCAATCTGGCGCCGGGCTTCATCAAGGCGCTTTCCAGCCGATATGGCGGAACGCGGCTCGGGCGGCAGGAGCTTGACGGCGAACTGATCGAGGATCGCGAGGATGCGCTGTGGCGACGGTCAGACCTGGAGACGATCGTCGCACGCCGGGCGATGGCGTCCGGGCGGATTGTCGTGGCGGTTGACCCGCCTGCCGGGTCCGGGCGGAATTCGGTCTGCGGCATCGTGGTTGCGGGCGGGATGGAAAATGGCGGCGCGCTGGTGCTGGCCGACTGTTCTGTCGAGGGCGGATCGCCGGCGCAATGGGCGCGCGCCGTGGTGGAGGCCTATCGCCGTTTCGATGCTGACCGGGTGGTGGCCGAGATCAATCAGGGCGGCGATATGGTGACGGCGATGCTGCGCAGCGTGGACGAACGGCTGCCGGTTTCGACGGTGCGCGCCAAACGCGGCAAGTTTCTGCGCGCCGAGCCGGTGGCAGCCCTCTACGAGCAGGGCCGGGTGCGCCATGCCGGCCATTTTGCCAGGCTCGTCGACCAGATGTGCGATTTCGGGCCGGACGGGCTTTCGGCGGGGCGGTCTCCCGACCGGCTGGACGCGCTGGTCTGGGCGCTGACGGCTCTGCTTCTGGAGGGCGACGGGATGCCGCGCGTACGCGGCGTATAGCGACTTGCGCGCCGCAATTGCCCGTGCTAGCCGAAGCCCGAACAGCGCAGAGGTCTGGCATGATACGACATATCGTTTTCTTCTCGGTTCCCGAAGGCGGGGATGCGGATGCGGTTGAGACCGGACTTTCGATGCTGACCGAAAACCCGCATGCCAGCGTGCTGGAAATCGGGCGCAATACGCGCAGCGATCTTTATGACGAACAGGTTGACTTCGTCGTTTATGGTGAGTTCGAGGACGAGGCGGCGCTGGCGGCCTATCGGGCGCATCCGATCTACCAGAAGTCGACCGCGACGGTGCGGCCGTTGCGCGAGATGCGGATGGCGGCGGACTATGATACCGACAAGGCGGTGAAGACGTCGCGTTTTGTGGGATAGTTGTTGGGGTGCCGTCGTGCGGTGTTCCGGTAGGTTTTTCGTAGGGATAGACTCGCCCCTCACTGCCCCTTTCGGGGCATCTCTCCCCGCCGGGGCGAGAAGATTGGGGGGCTGTGCGGTTAGGCCGGCGCGATAGTCGACAACCGGTTGGGCGGCGTTTTTGCCGCTTCTGTATTTTTCAAAGCTCCGGTTTTCCGGGGCTTTTTTTTGTTTTGAGAACAGAGAGGTGTGGCATGAAGATGCCCTTTCATCTGCCGGGGCGACGTCCGGCGGGCGTGGTTTCCGCGTCCGAGAAAAAGGCAGCGCCGGTGATACTTTCGGCGCTTTCGATGAGCGGGGAGGCGCGATGGACGGGGCGGTCCTATGCCGCGCTGTCGCGCGAGGGGTTCATGCGGAACCCGGTGGCGCACCGCGCGGTGCGGCTGATTGCCGAGGCGGCGGCGGCGATGCCCTGGCAGCTTTTCGATGAGGGGGCGCTGGTTTCCGACCATCCGCTGCTTGCCCTGTTGAAGCGGCCGAACGGGCGGATGAGCGGATCGGATTTCTTCGAGGCTCTGTTCGGGCATCTTCTGCTTTCCGGCAATGCCTATGTCGAGCCGATCCTGGTGGGCGAGACGCTGCGGGAGCTCTACCTGTTGCGGCCCGACCGAGTGCGGATCATCGAGGGGCGGGACGGGTGGCCGGAGGCCTATGAATACCGGATCGGCGCGCATGTGAGCCGGTTTGCGGCCGAGGGCGACGGGTTGACGGTGCTGCATATGCGACTGTTTCATCCGCTGGACGATCATTCGGGACTTTCGCCGCTGGCGGCGGCGCAGATGGCGCTGGACCTGCACAATGCGTCATCCGTGTGGAACAAGGCGCTGCTCGACAATTCAGCGCGGCCTTCCGGCGCGCTGGTCTATCAGCCGAAGGATGGCGGGAACCTGACCGAGGAGCAGTATGAACGGCTGAAGCAGGAGCTGGAGGAAGGCTATGCCGGGCCGATGCGCGCCGGCCGGCCGCTGCTGCTCGAAGGCGGACTTGACTGGAAGGCGATGGGACTGACGCCGCGCGATATGGATTTCACCGAGGCGCGCAATGGCGCGGCGCGGGATATCGCGCTCGCCATCGGCGTGCCGCCGATGATGCTCGGGATTCCCGGCGACAACACCTATTCCAACTACCAGGAGGCGAACCGCGCCTTCTACCGGCTGACGGTGCTGCCGCTGATTGCGCGCACGGCGGCGGCGCTGACGAGCTGGCTTGCGCCGGTCTACGGAGCGGGGCTGAAGCTGGAGGTCGATCTCGACCAGGTCTCCGCCCTTTCGGCGGAACGCGATGCGTTGTGGACCCGGGTGTCCGGCGCCGATTTTCTCTCCGACGAGGAGAAGCGCGAGGCTGTCGGCTACTGAAAATGACCGGCGAATTTCAAGGAGTGGATATGGGCGAGAACACCATGCTGGCCGATGAACTGAAATATGCCGATCTGTCGCTGACCGACCTTGCGGGCGACGGTTCATTCTCGGGCTATGCGAGCCTGTTCGGCGAGATCGACCTCGGCAAGGACATGATCGAGCGCGGGGCGTTTTCCCGCTCGCTGCAAAAGCGCGGCGCGGGCGGCGTGCGGATGCTGTTCCAGCATGATCCCTGCGAGCCGATCGGGACGTGGACGAAGATTCGCGAGGATGGGCGCGGGCTCTATGTCGAGGGCGTGCTTTCGGCCGATGTGGCCCGCGCCCGCGAGGTCCACGCGCTGATGAAGGCCGGCGGGCTCGACGGGCTTTCCATTGGCTTCCAGACTGTTAGGGCGCGTACGGATGCGAAATCCGGCGTGCGCCGGGTGCTGGAGGCGGATCTGTGGGAGATATCGATCGTCACCTTTCCGATGCTGCCGTCCGCGCGGATCGCGAATGTGAAGCAGGCGGGCGATATCTTTCCGACAATCAGAGAATTCGAGCGATGGCTGACGCGGGATGCCGGCCTCTCCCGAAAGGCGGCGCGCCGGTTTCTGGCCGGCGGCTATGACGCGCTTGTTGGCAGGCAGGATGCGGCCAATGGCGCAGACGGGGTGGACGACGACCGGCTTCTCGGCCTGCTTCGGCGGGCGAGCCGGATGATGACGCCCTGACAGCACTTGCGGTCGGTTGCCACAGGCGACGTCCGCATTCCCACGACAATTGCGAGAGGACAGGATTGTGACCATGTCTCAGATGAAGGTTGCGCCGGAGATCAAAAGCGCGCCGATCAACCAGGCTTTCGAAGACTTCATGTCGAGCTTCGAGGCCTTCAAGGAAGCCAATGACCGCCGGCTCGGCGAAATCGAAAGCAAGATGGGCGAGGACGCGGTGACCCGCGAGAAGGTCGACCGCATCAACCGCGCCATGGACGCCCAGTCGCGGCTGATCGACGAGATGCAGCTGAAGAAGGCGCGCCCTTCGCTCGGCCGTTCGAACGCTCTTGCGGCGAGCGAGCACAAGGCGGCGTTCGAGAACTATATCCGTCGCGGCGACGAGCAGGGGCTGCGGGCCCTTGAGGCCAAGGCGATTTCGACGACCGAAAGCGATGGCGGCTATCTGGTGCCGGATGAGACCGATACCGAAATCGGCCGGCGGCTGACGGCTGTTTCGCCAATCCGGCAACTGGCGACGGTGCGCCAGGTTTCGGGCGCGGTGCTGAAGAAGCCGTTCATCGCTTCGGGCTTCACCGCCGGTTGGGTGGGCGAGATCGCCGACCGTGACCAGACCGCGACGCCGGATATTTCCGAGCTTTCGTTCCCGACGATGGAGCTTTACGCGATGCCGGCGGCGAGCGCCTCGCTGCTGGATGATGCGGCGGTGGACGTCGAGAGCTGGATCGCCAGCGAGATCGATATCGCCTTCGCCGAACAGGAGAGTGCGGCCTTCATCAACGGCAATACGGCGACCATGCCGAAGGGTTTCCTGAGCTACACCAATGTGGCTGACAGCGCCTGGGAATGGGGCAAGATCGGCTATGTTGCGACGGGCGCGGATGGCGCGTTCAAGGCGGCGGATCCTTCCGACACGCTGATCGAGACGATCTATTCGCTGAAGGCGGCGCACCGTCAGAATGCCCATTTCGTGATGAACCGGAAGACGCAGGGCACGATCCGCAAGTTCAAGGATGATGACGGCAATTATCTGTGGCAGCCGCCGGCCGGGCTCGGCCAGTCGGCCTCGCTCATGGGCTTCCCGGTGACCGAGGCCGAGGACATGCCGGATATCGCGACCGACGAAACGGCGATTGCCTTTGGCGACTTTGCCGCGGGTTATCTGGTGGTCGATCGCACCGGGGTTCGGGTGCTGCGCGATCCCTATTCGGCCAAGCCCTATGTGCTGTTCTACACCACCAAGCGCGTTGGCGGCGGGGTGCAGAATTTCGAGGCGATCAAGCTGATCAAGTTCGGCGAGGCGTGAGGCTGGTAGCTTCTGACGGGTCTGTCGTCTGGCCTGGATCCTCGGGTCAAGCCCGAGGATGACCCGGAGGAAGACGGAGAGTTGAGACAGGACAGCCCCGGCGCTTGCGTCGGGGCTTTTTCGTTGCCGGAGGAAATTTGACGATGAGCTATGCCCTGATAACGCCGCCCGCGGAAGAGCCGGTGAGCCTCAGCGAGGCCAAGGCGTTTCTGCGCCTCGATGGCAGCGAGGAAGATGATTTGGTGGCCGCGCTGATCGTGGCCGCGCGGGAATATCTGGAAAGCGTCAGCGGTCTGGCGGTGGTGACCCAGAGCTGGCGACTTTACCGCGATGCATGGCCTGCCAGCGGCATGATTTCACTGGCGCATGGGCCGGTGCAGAGCGTCGATGCGGTGACGGCTTATGATGCCGATGGCGAGGCGACGGTTGTGGCGCTCGACGCTGGACGGCTTGATGGGCGGGCGCGGCCGGCCCGGTTCTATCTTCCCGGCATGGGCGGATGGCGGGCCGGGATCAACGGCATCGAGGTGGAGTTTACGTCGGGTTTCGGGACTGCAGCTGATGTGCCGGAGGTCGCGAGACAAGCGATCCTGCGGCATGTGGCGCACATGTTCGTGTTTCGCGGCGCGATCGGGCCCGATCAGCAGCCGGCTGGAACGCCCGACGGTTATGACCGGCTGATCGCGCCGCTCAAGGCATGGAGGCTTTGATGCGCACGTTTGATCCGGGGGCGTTTTCGGCCCGTCTCGATCTGATGGCACCCACATTCACGCCGGATGGGCAGGGCGGTGCGACGGAAAGCTGGTCCGAGGTCGCAAAGCTCTGGGCGCGGGTCGAGCCGGTCTCGATTGCCTTCGATGAGGA